>JBGPMX010000621.1:0-3662 GCA_041487215.1 Planctomycetia bacterium
AGTCCCAGCTCTTCGACACCATCGTCCGCGTTCTGAGCGACGAGGTGTCGGGGGCCGAGCGCGCCGAGGCGGATGCCCCGCTCGCCGCCCTGCCGCGCCGCGTCCGCGCCCAGGCGGTCAAGATCCTGCTCGCCGAAGACAACGAGATCAACCAGATGGTGGCGGCCGAGGTGCTCGGCAAGGTCGGCTACCAGTGCGACATCGTGCCGGACGGCCGGCAGGCGGTGGAGGCGCTGCTGACGAGCCGCTACGACCTGGTGCTGATGGACTGCCACATGCCGGAGATGGACGGGTTTGAGGCGACCCGCGCCATCCGCCAGGCCGAGAAGGACGGGCTCATCTCCGGCGGCCGGCACGGAGGCGTGCCGATTGTCGCCCTCACCGCCAACGCCATGACCGGCGACCGCGAGAAGTGCCTGGAGGCCGGCATGACCGACTACCTGAGCAAGCCGCTCAACCCGAACCGCCTGCTCGAGATGATCGATTCCCACATCGCGTCCGGCGACGGCGCCGCGGCCACGCCGGCCGGTGCCAGGCAGGCGGCGCCGCGGCGGCAGCCGCCCCGCGCGGACGCGCCCCGCCGCGCCACGGACGCGACCGTCTTCGACCTCGACGCGCTCGTACGCCGCTGCATGGGGGACCGCGAGTTTGCGCAGCGGATCGTGGAGAAGTTCCGACACCGACTCGACGACGACCTGGCACACCTGGAGCAGGCGATCGAAGCCGGCGATGCCGAGCAGCTCACCCGGCTGGCGCACGGGCTGAAAGGGGCCGCGGCCAACGTCGCCGCCGCCGCCGTACGCGATGCCGCCGCCCTGCTCGAGGCGGTCGGGCACGCCGCCCGGCTCGACCAGGCGGCCCGGCAGCTCACCGAGCTGCGCCGCGAGTGCCAGTCCTTCTGCCAGCACGTGACCGAGGCGAGCGGCGCCGTGCTCGCGCGCTAGAGCCAGCGATCCGGTTTTAGGAGATGTGCGATGCGACTGCTCATTGTGGATGACGACGAGATCGCCCGCGAGATGCTCCAGCACACGCTGGTCGAAGCGGGTTACGACGTGGATACGGCCAGCAACGGCCGGGCAGCCCTGGAGATCCTCCGCGCCGGCGCCTGCCGCCTGGTCATCTCCGACTGGGTCATGCCCGAAATGGACGGCATCGAGCTGTGCCGCGCCATCCGCACCGGCGACTTCGCCGGCTATGTCTATGTGATCCTGCTCACCTCGCGCGACCGCACCGAGGACGTGGTGGCCGGGCTCTCGGCGGGCGCCGACGATTTCATCGTCAAACCGTTCCAGCCGGCCGAGCTGCACGTGCGGGTCCGGGCCGGCGAGCGGATCCTCTCCCTCGAAACCCGCGACCTCGCCATCTTCGCACTCGCCAAGCTGGCCGAGTCCCGCGACCCCGACACCGGCGCCCACCTCGAGCGCATGCGGCAGTACTCGCGCATCCTCGCGCAGCACCTCTGCGAGCGCGGGAAGTTCGGGGACCAGATGGACGCGAACTACGTGCGCATGATCTACCTGACCAGCCCGCTGCACGACATCGGCAAGGTCGGGATCCCGGACAGCGTGCTGCTCAAGCCGGGGCGGCTGAGCGACCGGGAGTTCGAAATCATGAAGCGGCACACCACCATCGGGGCCAAGACGCTCGGTGCCGCCCTACTCGAGCACCCGGGCGTCGACTTCCTCCGCATGGGCCGCGACATCGCGCTCACACACCACGAGCAGTTCGACGGCAGCGGCTACCCCAACGGCCTCGCCGGCCACGAGATCCCTCTGTGCGGCCGGATCGTCGCCCTCGCCGACGTGTACGACGCGCTCACCACCAAGCGCGTGTACAAGGACGCCTTCAGCGTCGAGGTGGCGCGCTCGATCATCCTCGAGGGAGCCGGCAGCCACTTCGACCCGGAGATCGTGGAAGCTTTCGTACAGTGCGAAGACCAGTTCATCGCCGTCCAGCAGCACTACGCCGAGGCGGAGCTGGTGACGGCTTGACCCAAACCGAACCATGAGAGTCCTTCTCGCCAGTCCGCACGGTTTCTGCGCAGGCGTCGTAATGGCCAGCGAGACGCTCGACCAGGCGCTCCGCCTCCGGGGCGCGCCGCTCTACGTGTTCCACGAGATCGTGCACAACAAGCACGTCGTCGGCGATTTCCGCGATCGCGGCGTCGTGTTCGTCGAATCCGTGGCCGACGTGCCCGAGGGGGCCAACCTGCTGTTCAGCGCCCATGGCGTCTCCCCGGCCATCCGCGCGGAGGCGAGCCGGCGCGGCATCCGGGCTATCGACGCCACCTGCCCGCTCGTCACCAAGGTGCACATCGAGGCCACCCGCTTCGCCCGGCAGGGCTACTCCATCGTCCTCATCGGCCACGCCGGCCACGACGAGGTGGCGGGTACGATGGGCGAGGCCCCCGAGCACATCGTGCTCGTCCAGACCCCGGAAGAAGCCGAGCGGTTCGTCCCCCGCAACCCCGAACGCATCGCCTATCTCACCCAGACCACCCTGAGCGTCGATGAGGCTCTCCGGGTCATCGAGGTCCTGCGGCGACGCTTCCCGCACATCGTGGCGCCGCGCAAGGAGGACATCTGCTACGCGACCCAGAACCGCCAGGAAGCGGTGCGCGAGTTGGCGCGCCAGGCCCAGCTGGTGCTGGTCGTCGGCAGCGGGAACAGCTCCAACTCCATACGACTCGCCGAAGTCGCGCGCGAGCACGGCTGCCCGGCCCACCTGATCGACGACACACGCGATATCGATCGCGCCTGGTTTCGCGGCGTCGAGACCGTCGTCCTCACCGCCGGGGCCAGCGCCCCCGAGCACCTTGTCACCCAGTGCATCGACTGGCTACGCGATAACTTCCAGGCCCAGGTCGAGCAACGGGCGGTGCGCGAGGAGAACGTGCGCTTCCCGCTTCCCCGCGCCGTCCGGCCGGCGCCCACCACCGCACGGCCACCCGCCTCCACGCTGCCGATCATCCGCTGATAGTGCGGGCAAGCTGCGCAAGAGCATCGGGCGCGCCGCCTCTTCCGCCAACGGTGCGAGCCGTACAATCCGCTTCGCGCGAGCGCCCGACAGAGAGCGTAAACTCCGGACAACCAACCGCATAGCGCGTGGCAAGCCCCTCACCGATGCGGATTCCTATGCGTGTCAAGCCGATATCACAACTGCAATCACGGCATTCGCGCACGCGCCCCACAGAACCGGAACACAAGCATCGGGCTCGAGCCCAGCGCGGCTCGGGTGGGTAAAAAAAGTGAACTGTCAGCACCGGCGGCAGGAAGCGCATCCATGAAACACCAGCGAGGGGTTTTCTTATGGGCCTGGGGCCTCGCCGCCCTGGGCTCCCTCCCCGCGCTCGCGGACGGGGTTGTCCGCGACGGAGTCGGCGCCGTTCCCGGCGGGCGCGGCGGCGCCAACATCGCGCACGCCGACAACGGCGTCATCCTGCTCGATAACCCGGCCGGCATGGCCAACCTCGACGGCTGCGGCCTCTTCGAACTCGGACTCGACGGACTCATTACCGATATCGATTACGCGGATCCCCAGAACCGCAGCGACGCCAGCCACCGCCTCACGCTCTTGCCCGAGCTCTCATACATTAAGAAAACAGCGGACGGCCGCGGCGCGTACGGCATCGGCATCTTCCTGCCGGCCGGCTTCAGCGCCAG
>JBGPMX010000622.1:0-3660 GCA_041487215.1 Planctomycetia bacterium
AAGGCCGAGCCCCTTACAGCCGAGCGTTCTTCGAGCACAACCGCGCCGGCTCCCTCGGCTCGGCACGGGCGATCGTGCCGCTCCTGCTGGAGTGGGTCCGCCCGCGGAGCGTGATCGACATTGGCTGCGGGTCCGGCGCCTGGTTGTCTGTGTTCCAGGAGTACGGCGTGAGCGAGCTGCTCGGCGTGGACGGCGATTACGTGGACCGCCGCGCGCTGCTGATTCCCTCCGCGTGCTTCATCGCACATGACCTCACACGGCCCTTCCGCACGGACAGGCGTTTCGATCTGGTGCTCAGCCTCGAGGTTGCCGAGCACCTGCCGGGCGATCGCGCCGATGTTTTCGTCGAGACCCTCACGGGGCTCGGGCCAGTCGTGCTCTTCTCGGCCGCGATCCCTCATCAGGGGGGGACGCAGCACGTGAACGAGCAGTGGCCGGACTACTGGCGCGAGCGGTTCGAGACGCGCGGCTATGTGGTCATCGACTGCATCCGCAGGCGGGTCTGGCAGAACGAGAACGTGTCGTGGTGGTACGCCCAGAACGTGCTGGTGTACGCGCGAAGCGAATACGTTGCGGCGCATCCGGGGCTGCGCCAGGAGCGGGAGCGCACGCACCCCGGCCAGCTCGCGCTGGTGCACCCGAAGAGGTACATCGGGCTGGCAGATCTCGCAGACCGCCCGCTGGCGGAGCTTGCCGGGGCGCTGCCGATCACTGCAGTCAAAGCCGTGAAGCGTCTGTTGCGAGCGGCCTTATGAATCCGATGGTTTCGGTGGTGATCCCGACGCTGAACCGCGAAGAGCCGCTTCGCGCCACGCTCGATTACTTCCTGCTCCGCGAGAGCTACGAGCCGTTCGAGATCCTCGTGGTCGATCAGAGTGACGCGCACGAGCCGGAAACGGATCGCCTGCTGGCGTCGGCGCCGGCGCGGCTGGCACACGTCCGCGTGGCGTACAAGAATCTCTCGCGAGCGCGGAATCACGGCGTGAGTCTGTGCCGCGGCGACATCGTCCTGTTCGTGGACGACGACGTGGAGCCCGCCCCCGGGTTCCTCGCGGCCCACGCGGGCGCCTACGCGGACCGGCGCGTGAGCGGCGTGACGGGGCCCGTGCTCAGGCCGGGCGAGACGCTTAAGGGGCGCTGGGATATCGGCGAGCACACGTATGCCGCCCTGCTCGCCCGCAGCGCGATGCGCTTCGACGTCGATTTCGCGTTCTCGGCGTCGTGGGCGATGGGCTGCAACATGTCCTTTCGCCGCGCCACACTGCAACGGCTGGATGGATTCGATGAGAGCTTCTGCGATGGAGGAGTGGCGACCGGGGACGACGCCGAGTTCTCGCACCGGGTCAAGAAGCACGGGGGAGCAATCCGGTACGAGCCGCGGGCGCGGCTGCTGCACAAGGTCGTCCCCGTCGGCGGATGCCGGCACCTGGCCGGTTCCGAGGCGCGGCTCCTGGCGGTCGTGCAGAACATGGTCTACTTCTGGTACAAGGTGGATGGATCGCGGTGGGTTCGCTACCGCATGTTTGCGCGATTGTTCCGCCGCACGGTCTGCACGCGAAACAACCTCCGCGCAGGGGCGGTCATCCGCAGCGCGCTGGCGTTTGCGCGGGGCCTCGCGGCCGGCCGCTACCGGGCGCGGCGGCTGATTCCGGCGGACGCGCAGTGGCTGGCTCTGCTCGAGACGTTCGAGAACGTGGGCGTCGCCGCGCGGCAGGGCGGCCGTCGCACGGGCTCCGTGACTCGGATTTGCGCCCGGCACCGGCTCTCTGTGCCGCTTTCGTCCGACAGCGCCGACGCGCGCGCCACGCCGCGCGGGGAGGCAGCGGCATGATGCTCGCCGTCGACACGAGCGACATCTGGACCGGCCAGCTGTTCCGTGCCATGGCGCGGCTCTACCCGACCTGCGGGATCCGCATCGAGCCGGGGCCCGGTCGCTTGCGATCGAGCGCGGTCGCCGGCTGCGTGCGCGAGGGCGCCTACCGGGAGACGCGCCTGCGGGCGCCGCGGCGCTGGGGGGGGCGGCTCGCCGTATTCTTCTCACACTCGCTCGCCGCCGAGATGCGGCGCGCGGCCGGCGACGCTATCCAGGCCGTCGTATTCACGTCGCCGGTGTATCGGCAGCTCGTGCCGCTGTTCCGCGGCGTCCCCCGAGCCTACTATGCGGCCGACGATTACCGCCATTACGGATGGCCCGAGCGCACGGCGGTGCGGTGGGAGTCGGAGATGGTCGCAGCGGTGGACTGGGTCTTCACCGTTTCTTCCGAGCTGCGCCGCCGGTTCGTGAGCGATTACGGTGTTGCACCGGACCGTGTGATTGTCTCGCCGAACGCCGTGTGTGAGCAACTGATTCCGCTACGACCGGCCGGGTGCGCGCGTGCCGCGCCGGCTCCCGTCCCGCCGCAGTTCCGGCCGCTGGCCGGCATGATCGGGGTCGTCTCCGACCGGGTTCGGCTCGACTGGGCCGTCGATCTGCTGCGCCGCGTTCCCTGGCTGCATCTTGCGATCATCGGGCCGGTCTCGCGCCCGCTTTCCGCCGGGACGGCCGCGTCACTTGCCGTTCTGGAAGGCATGAGGGATCGGGTCGTGTTCTGCGGTGCGCAGCCGTACGAAAGCCTCACCCGCTTCGCCTGCGCGTGCGACGTCTGCCTGATCCTGCTCAACGAGCACGGCATTAACCCGGCGGCGAGCCCGACCCGCTTCTTCTCCTGCCTGCCCGCCGCGCGGCCGATCCTGGCCAGTGCCGGCTGCCCGCAGCTCGAGGAGTTCTCGCCGCTGGTGCGGGTTTTTGCCGATCCGCGGGCGCTGGCCGATGCGGTCGTGGAATTGCGTGCAACAGGATTCGACGACGGGTGGAACACCGACCGCTGGCGCGCGGCGCGGCAGCACACCTGGTCGCTGCGCGCCGAGCTGATGCTGAGGCGGATCGGGCTGCTGCGCGAAGCCGCATGAGAAGGGGAGGCATCCACAAGCCGTGAAGCGCGTCGAGCCGCGCAGCGATTGGTCGGCCGAGACACGGCACGTCTACGAGCACGACCAGGTCGAGTGGTGGGACGGGCGGCGCATGCCGCATTACCACCGGTCATGCCACGCGGCCGTCGAGATGCTGCTGGGCGTCGTGTGCTCGCTACGTCCGCGTCGCGTGCTCGACGTGGGGTGCGCCCAGGCCACGCTCGACCTGCTGCTGGCCGAGCGCGGCATCGCAATGACGTGCGTCGACATTCGGCGCGGGTTCCTGGACTACGCGCGGCTGCGCCACGAGCGCGGCACGGTGCGCTGGGTGCACGGAGACTTTTTGGAGCTGGACGTCGCAGGAGCTCCGTTCGACCTGGTGATGAGCCACCACGTGATCGAGCACGTCACGCGGCCGGACGCTTTCGTCGCGCGGCTGGCGAGTTCGACCCGTCCCGGCGGCCACGTGCTGATCACCACGCCGAACGCTCACTATTTCCGCAACCGGCTGCCGAGCTACTCGGAGGCCGGCGATCTCGGGCACTACCCCGGTTTCGCCAACAGCTGCGACGGCGGAGACCACGTTTTCGCGTTCACGCGCGCGGAGCTCTGCGGGCTGGGAGTGGCGGCCGGGCTACGCGTGGCACGGCACTTCTTCTATGAAAGCTTCTTGCTCGCCGGTCATCTCAAGCTGCGCCACCTGCACCGGGT
>JBGPMX010000623.1:0-3659 GCA_041487215.1 Planctomycetia bacterium
ACCTGCGCCTGCTCGACGCCTCCTTCACTCGCTACGTCGACGGCCTCACGAACCAGAAGTGAACCCGCCGGGCCGCCGCGTCCCTGCCGATTCGTTTTCCCTCGCCGTTCGTGCCCTTCCCATGGATCACGCTAGGGCCGCGCGGCGGTTGACAGGCTTCCCGGTCCGATTACGATATCCGGCAGGCCGCGCGGAACCGGTTACCCCCGGACGATTCCCGCCGCTGCGGTGGGGCGCCGCCCGGCCGCGTTCAGACGCTCGCATCGACCCCGTGAGACGACACCGGAGGAACGCGGCTCGCGCCGCCGACGCCCGGGCTGCCGGGTGATGTGGCACGAGCGGTTCAAAGGAGTGTGTCTGCGATGACCCAGATCGAAACGGCTCGTTCCGGAAGCATATCCCCTGAGATGCGCTGCGTGGCGCAGCTCGAGCATATCGAGCCCGAGCTGGTGAAGAGCGAGGTGGCACGCGGACGCATGATCATTCCGGCCAACCGGGTGCACCTCCAGAAGGGGCTCGAGCCGATGGCGATCGGCATCGCGTCACGGTGCAAGATCAATGCGAACATCGGCAACTCCGCCGTCACGTCCGAGATCGACAACGAGCTCGAGAAGCTGCGGCTGGCGATCAAGTTCGGGTCGGACACCGTGATGGACCTGTCGACCGGCGGGAACATCGACGCGATCCGGCAGGCGATCATCGACGCCTCGCCGGTTCCTGTCGGCACCGTGCCGATCTACCAGGTCGTGCAGCAGGTGAAGCAGGTCGAGGACATCACGCCCCGGATGCTGCTGGACATGGTGGAGCACCAGGCGCAGCAAGGGGTCGATTACATGACGCTGCACGCCGGCGTGCTGCTCGAGTACCTGCCGCTGACGGCGCGGCGCGTGACGGGCATCGTGAGCCGCGGCGGGGCGCTCCTGGCGCAGTGGATGATGGCGCACAAAGAGCAGAACCCGATCTACACGCACTTCGACGAATTCTGCGAGATCATGCGCGCCTACGACGTATCGTGGAGCCTGGGCGATGGACTGCGGCCGGGCTCGATCGCCGACGCGTCCGACCGCGCGCAGTTCGCCGAGCTCAAGACGATCGGTGAGCTGACGCGGCGTGCCTGGGAGCTGGGCTGCCAGGTGATGGTCGAGGGGCCGGGGCACATCCCGATGGACCAGATCCAGATGAACATGGAGAAGGAGCGCGAGCTGTGCAGCGAGGCCCCGTTCTACGTGCTCGGGCCGCTCGTGACCGACATCGCCCCGGGCTACGATCACATCACGTCCGCGATCGGCGCGGCGCTGGCGGGCTGGCACGGCGCGTCCATGCTCTGCTACGTGACGCCGAAGGAGCACCTCGGGCTGCCGGAGCCGGACGACGTCAAGGCGGGCGTGATCGCCTACAAGATCGCTGCGCACGCCGCGGACCTGGCACGGCACCGCCCGAAAGCGCGCGAGCGCGACGACGCGCTGTCGAAGGCGCGGTTCGAGTTCGATTGGGACCGCCAGTTCGAGCTATCGCTGGACCCCGAGACCGCGCGCGGGATGCATGATGAAACGCTGCCGCAGGACGTGTTCAAGACCGCGCCGTTCTGCTCGATGTGCGGCCCGAAGTTCTGCTCGATGCGCATCACCGAGGACATCCGCCGCATGGCCGAGCCGCTCGAGCTGCCGGGAATCGCCCCGCCCGCCGCACCCGTGGGGGCTGCGATTGGTGATCGGTGATCGGTGATCGGCTACGTCACCATGCTCGCCGGCGGCGTACTCTTCCGCGGGGGACAGCAGAACCGCCAGAGGTAAGCCTGTCCGAACGGTCAGTCGCCGCCATCCGGAACAGGAAATAGCCAGTCCGCCGGACTTCCGAAGTGATACCCCCAGTCCGTCGCGCCCGCCTGATCGGTGCCGTCCGGTCCGACACTGTAGATGAGGCGCTGGCCGGCCCGCGTTGCGTAGGGCGCACTCCCGTTCACGAGTGAGTAGCTGCCGATCATCTGCCCGGTCGCGACGCTGAACCCAAACGCGCGTCCGCTGTACGGGTCCAGCGGCAGCTCGGCGAAGTATTGGGGCTGGAGCGACTCGAGCTCGTCCGGGTATCGCCCTGAATTCAGTTGGTAGGCACGAAGCCCCAGGATGAGCGACGTGGCGCGGCGGCGCACGGTCACCATGTCATTCGGGTCGGGCGTCCCATAGAGCAGGAGTACGTTGAGCCAGGGAGTGTCATCGAGCCAGCCGGCCAGGCGCTCGGCGTCGGCATCGTCGTACAAGAGAACGTGGTGCGGCATGGGCGGGACCCCGAACAGGCCGGCAACGGAGAGGGTGTTTCTCGTCATGTGCCCCACCCGTGGCGCTCGCTGCCACGGCTCGAGCCGCGCCGCCGCGAGCTGGTTCGCGGCGACGCAACGGATAAGCCGCCGGCCTCGCTCGAGCTCCCACTGAGCAAATGGCCAGGGAATCGGCGGGGCGAGCGCGCGGAGCGTTGCGCGACGCAGCGCGGCGGGTGTCCTCTCGGCTACCAACCGCTCCACGCTTTTCGCATCGCTCCCGAGCATGCGGCGCAGCCGCAGGTATTCGACCATGACCGCGCACTCGGGACGCTCGATCTCCGCGGGAATGGTGGGGAAGGACCGAAATGCCTGTTCGGCGAGTTCCTCCGTCAGGCTGGATTCGGCGGCCCATTGCTGGACCCCGTGGCAGCCGATGGACTCGATGATCGTTCCGATCATCTGCTGGTCTCGTCCGGCGAGCTGGGCGCAGTGCCGGCCGAGCGCGACGACGGCGAGGTGATGCGTGAGCGCGTCGGCCAAATGCCCGCCGCGGCGCAGGATATCCGCACGCCTCTCCAGGATCGCCGCCAGCTCGCGCAGCTCGCTCAACTCGATGCCCGCATTGCTCGACCCGCCGTCCGACGGATCTTGGAACATGGCGTGCGGCATGTCGGCGGCTGCGCGGGCGCTTGCCCACACGGGTTCGGTCGCGTCCAGAAACAGATCCTCGTCAAGCGGGGGAGTGAGATCCAGCCACACCAGAAAATCGGATGGGCGGGTCTGCCGGACGATCGGCGGGCGGTCGCTGTGGGAAAGGATCAGTTGCCTGGCGGTCGCGACCGCTTCGCGGTAGTGGCGGGCCGCGTTCTCCTCGTTAGAGACCCGTCGAGCCAGAAACGCGGCCACATCAAACGGTTCGCTGAGCGCGGGGATGATGGCCACGCGCCGCCCATACACGGCTACCGTCCACGCGGTCGCGAGGACTAGAACCGTCACGAGAGCAGCGCAGGCAAGGCGAACTCTCAAGGAGTGCGTGGAGAGTCGCTGCATGAGAATGGTTCCGCGCCCTAAGGAAGCACCAGATCCTTCGCTCCGCTCGTACCTCGCTTCACTCAGGATGACAGAGCCGGTGCGCCCAGTCGTTATGGCAGAAGCTCACCCGGGGAATCCTTCGCTTGGCTCGTTCCTCGCTTGGCTCAGGATGACAACCTGCCTCCTGTCTCCTGACTCCTGACCTCTGAACTCTCTCCCCCGCATGATCCGTGAGCGCGGGGGCGAGGGGACCGCGTGTGACCCCTGCCCCCTCTCCCCCGCAGGATTCGTGAGCGCGGGGGCGAGGGGACCGCAACGAGGAAGTCGTCCATGGGAACGGGCCCCAGGGAGCCGCACGTCACTTCCCCGG
>JBGPMX010000624.1:0-3640 GCA_041487215.1 Planctomycetia bacterium
CGCTGCCCTGTAGGCAAGTGGGTAAGGGTGACTGTGCCGACATTGGCCTCGTGAGCGTCGTACGTCAGCCTTTCCAGGCTGACCCAATATGGTCGAGGAGCAGTCAGCCTGGAAAGGCTGACGTACAGCTCCTTGCGAGGAGCGGTCCCATGAGTTGCTGTTGCGGTGGAAATGGATCTGGTCCTGGCGGTCCGGGCGGGCCCGGTGGTCCTCCCTCGCAGACGCCGCCGATTTTCGCTCGAGGTGCGAGCCAGGGTGGCCCCATCGTGGGCCTGCTCCACTCGCAGACGTGCGGGTGCACGCTCCCGCCGCTTCACCCCCCCTGCGTGGGACCGCCTCCGTGCTGCCCGTGCTGCCAGGCAGCCACGGTCTTCACCGTCTGCGATGAGTGCGGCTGCGACTGCCGGCACCAGTGCGAGGGGTCCGACTCGGACGAGTGCGATTGCTGCAAGTGCGAGTGCTGCTGCGACGGGCCGCCGCCACCACCCCCGCCTCCACCGATCCCTGGCGGACCGCCGGGGAGCCCGCCCGGTGGACCGCCGCCCGGAGGGCCA
Source organism: Planctomycetia bacterium (assembly GCA_041487215.1). Classification (GTDB taxonomy): domain Bacteria; phylum Planctomycetota; class Planctomycetia; order JALXBF01; family JBGPMX01; genus JBGPMX01. Next base: position 555 of record JBGPMX010000624.1, read on the forward strand.
CCGACTCAAGCACTGCGGCAAGCGGTCGGTGTGATCGATCATGCGCTATCCCGGCTTACACCGAACCTGCCGGGGACCCAAACCGGCCCGGCTGTGGTGAGTCTGCCGCGTGGGAACGTCATCGTGCGGCTGCGCCCGGTCGGCTCGGGTCCGTTTGATCCTCGCCCGCTCCTGACCTACAACTCCCGCGCCGGCAGCCAGTCGATCCAGTTTGGACACGGCTGGTCCGACCGGTTCAATCCGGTGGTCGTGAGCCGAAGCTCGACGGCGGTGGACCTGGTCGACGGCGTGGGGGCGGTCCAGCGCTATACGGACAAGGACGGCAGCGGCCGCTGTAATCCCCCCCGAAATTCTTGTGCAGAGAACGGCTGAAATAGGTAGAGGAAATGCTCCTCCCCGACCGGCGGGGTACCCGCCTAGAGGGGGGAAGTATGGAAGACAGATTCCTCGAGGATGGTTCGTACGAGGAGCCGGCAGGCAGCGAACCGGCTGCAGATTGCGAGCCGCCCGGGCCGCCTAAAGCCGGCGCACACGGCCGCCATACCAGTGAAGCGGATCTTCCAAGCGACTCGAGCGGCCTGGACGAGCCCGCGCCGTTGACACCGACGGTGGGAGACGCCGCGAGTGACTCGCCGCCCGACGGCGCGGCAGCGGAGGAGAGCGAGGATGCACGCGCCCCCGCTTTCGAGGATGCGCCGGCGCGTGTCCCGCCCCTGGCCAGCAGGGCGCGCGGACGCCGGCTGGTCCGCAAGACCGACACCGCCCCGCACGCGTTCACTGCCGAGCAGCGGCTCTTGCTGCTCGACACCTGGCGGCGCAGCGGCCTGCCCGCCGGCGACTTTGCCCCCCTGGTGGGCGTCTCCAAGCACACGCTCTACGCGTGGCAGCGCCGCTTCGTGGCCGAAGGGCCGGCCGGCCTGGTCGAGCAGCCACGCGGAGCCCCCAAGGGGAGCAAGCTCCCCGACCTCACCCGCCGTACCATCCTCATGCTCAAGACCGCGCACCCCGACTGGGGCTGCGAACGGATCAGCGACATGCTCTGGCGTGGCCCCGCCCTGCCGGCCAGCCCGTCCGCGGTGGCCCGCGTGCTGCACGAGGCCGGCTACGAGCTCGAAGAGACTCCCACCCGGCCGCACCCCCCCGCCGTGCGACGCTTCGAACGCGCCCGGCCCAACGAGCTCTGGCAGACCGACCTCTTCACCTTCCTGCTCAAACGTCAGAACCGCCGCGTCTACCTGGTCGCCTTCATGGACGATCACAGCCGGTTCATCACCAGCTACGGCCTGCACGCCACCCAGTCGGCCAGCCTGGTGATCGAAGTGCTGCGTGCCGGCGTTACCGGTTACGGACCGCCCCAGGAGATCCTCACGGACAACGGGGCGCAATACGTCACCTGGCGGGGCAAGAGCGCGTTCGCCAAGGAGCTCGAGCAGCGTGGCATCCGCCAGATCGTGGCCAGCCCGCGCCGGCCCCAGACGCTGGGCAAGATCGAGCGCTTCTGGGGCACGCTCTGGCGCGAGCTCATCGAGACCGCCATCTTCCTCGACCTCGAAGACGCCCGGCGCCGCATCGGTCTCTTTATCGACTATTACAACTTCCAGCGCACCAACCAGGGGATCGACGGCCTGGTCCCGGCCGATCGCTTCTTCGCGGCGGCCTCGAGCGTCTTCCAGGCGCTCCAGGCCCGCGTGGCCCAAAACGCCCTGGAGCTCGCGCGCCATGGCGTGCCCAAGCGCCCCTTCTATCTCACGGGTCAGGTGGGGGGCAAGTCGTTCAGCATCCACACAGCGGGCGAGCGCGTGATCCTGACCGATGCCCAGGGGCTGCAGCAGGAGATCGAGCTGGCACGACCGAACACGCCCCCCGAAATGCCCAAGCTCGATGAGCCGGCGGGCACTGCGGGCGACGGCTCGGCAGCTGCGGACCATGCCGCCCATGCCTCGACGAGCGAGCCCTTGCTGCCCGAGCCGCTCTGCCCCGATGGCTCTCTCGCCGCCGCTCTGCCGGACGAGTCCGTGAGCGAGCCGCCCGTACCGGGCGATTCGCCGCTCGACCAGGTCTTGCCCGAGATCGCCGCGGCGCTTGATCCCAGGCGCTGTGAAGAAGGGGGGGCGGACCTATGAGTGCACCCCTTGCCGGCTCCCCCGCGATCGATACGGCCGACCGCACGAATCGCCGTATGCCGCCGCGTGCCGCTGCGTCTGGCCGCAAGCCGCGCGGCTCGAACTCCGACGGGTTCGGGGCGAGTCGCGACGCGCAGCGCCGTGCCGCCCTGGTGCTCGAGGTCCTGGCGGGCGTCCGCACGCCGGCCGCTGCCGCCGAGGCGCTGGGCATTTCGCTGCCGCGATATTACCAGGTCGAAGCCCGCGCACTCGGCGGGCTCGTCGCCGCTTGTGAGCCCCGGCCCACGGGGCGGCAAGCGAACACCGAGCAGCAGCTAGCCGCAATGGGCCGCCGCTGCGCGCGTCTCGAACGCGAGCACGCACGCGCGCAGGCCCTGGTGCGCGCCGTCCAACGCAGCATCGGCCTCGCTGCGCCGGAGAAGCCCGGCGCACCGGCCAAGGCCCGGCCAGGCACGAAAGGCAAACGCACGCGGCGCCCGGCGGCCCGAGCGCTCCGAGCGGTACGGGCGCTGCGGGCCGCGAGCGGCACGGACGCCGCCGAACATTCGGGTTCGGAACCGATCGCGCCGCCCAGCCCGCTCGGTTGACGTCGTAGAGGACAAGCCGGCGGGCGACGGGCGCGTTCCGCGCTCGATCGCCCGCCCACGGCGGACCACCCGTGGGTCGCCGACGTCGGTCGCATCGCGTCCTGGGCGGTCCTGGAGCGATCGGATTCTGGACAGTCCCGCGGCAACCGCCCTTATGGGCGGTTCAGCTCGATCGCTGAGGACGAGCACGCGGCGGGTGCGAGCGGCGGGGTTGACCCCCGTCGTCCTTGCGAGCGGCGGGGGTTACCCCCGCCGTCTTGGAAAAATCGGTAGTGGGTCAGTTTGAGAATCGACCCCCCCTTCCCCCCCTTAGTAAGGGGGGGACAAGGGGGGGTATCAGCCAAACTGACCCACAACCCGAGAAATCGTGCGAAAC
>JBGPMX010000625.1:0-3636 GCA_041487215.1 Planctomycetia bacterium
CGACGTCTTCACCACCCCGATCGGCATGAAGAAGAATCGCCCCGGAGTGCTCGTGAGCGTGCTGTGTGAGGAGGCGTCGATCGAGCGCATGGAGGCGGTTCTGTTCTGCGAGACGGCGACGTTCGGTGTCCGCCGCTACCCGGTAATGCGGAGCAAGCTCGAGCGGCGGGAGCACGACGTCCTGACGCCGCTGGGCACGGTGCGCGGCAAGCTCGGCTGGCGCGACAGCCAGCCGGTCGTCTTCTCGCCCGAGTACGAGAGCTGCAAGCGAATTGCATCGGAGAAGGGGGTCGCGCTCCGCGTGGTGTATGCCGCCGCGCTGCGGGCGTTCGAGAGCGAGCGACCGGCCTCCGCGTGATGCGAGCCGGGCGGCTCGGCCCGCTTCGTGGACGGGCATTCGACGGACAGAGAAACGAGGAAAGTACGCATGGGTTGGTCGGAACTTGGGGGGGCTCCCGCCGCGACCGCTGCGCTTGCGGTCCTGTCCGGCTGCCTCTTATTCCTCCTGCTCGCCGCACGCTCGCGGATCTCGCCGCGCGGCGGCACACCGGCCTGCGGCGGCGATTGTGCCGACCTGCGGTCCACCGTGTCGGCGCTTCAGGAAGAGCTCCGCGAGCTGTCCGACGCGATGACCCACCGGCTGGACGCCAAGATCGGGTCGCTGCGTGAGTTGCTGCAGCAGGCAACGAAGACCATCCAGGAACTGCGGCGGCTCAGCCCCGGCGCGGCGAGCGGCCGGCCGGTGACGGCGGTGGTCCAGGACTACACGAACGTGCGCCGGGACCAGGGGGGAACGCCGCCGCCGGGTGATACGCCGGCCGGGCGGCGCGCCCCGCGCCGCGCTGCGGCGCCGCCGCAGAGCATCGCGGCCAAGCACGCGCAGGTCTGCGAGCTGGCGGCTCAAGGGATGGACACGACACGCGTCGCGTCGCTCACCGGCATGCAGAGCGGTGAGATCGAGCTCATCCTGAGCCTGAACCGGACAACGGGTCCCCTGGACCGCGGCGGCCGCCGGCGACCGGCACGGGCCGTCGAGCCCCATGAGGAGGCAGAGGCGTGAGCGCATTCGAGATCACCGTTCTCGGCGTCTATGCCCTGGTGCTCCTCGTCTGGGCGGCGCGGCACCACCTGGTCACTCGCACCCGGCGCGAGCTCACCGTGCTCACCGCTCGGCACCCCGCCTACCAGGGACAAAGCCCGCCGCTGGTCAGCGTGCTCATCCCCGCCAAGGACGAGGCCGCCAGCATCGGCGACTGCATCCGCTCGGTGCTGGCGCAGAGCTACCAGCCGCTCGAGGTCATCGTCATCGACGACCGCAGCCAGGACGACACCGCCGACATCGTGCGCCGCATCGCGGCACACGACCCGCGCGTCCGCCTGCTCTCGACCTCCGGACTCCCCGCCGGCTGGACCGGCAAGACCAACGCGCTCGCCACCGGCGCGCGCGAGGCGCGCGGGACCTGGCTGCTCTTCATCGATTCCGATACCCGCCACGATCCGTCGAACCTCACGATCCTCATGGAGTACGCGCGGCGCGAGCAATCCGACCTGGTGTCGATCCTGCCGCGCATGCGACACGGCTCGTTCTGGGAACGCGTCTGCCAGCCCCTGGCCGGCATGATTGTGATGCTCAACTTTCCGGTCGGCCGCATCAACGACGACGCCGAAATCGATACAGCGTTCGCGAACGGCCAGTACATCCTCATGCGCCGCGCAGCCTACGAGGCGGTGGGCGGGCACGCCGCGGTGCGCGACAAGTTCGTCGAGGACATCCAGCTGGCGCGCGTCACCAAGGCACACCACTACCGCATCCGCCTGGCGATTGCCCCCGAGCTGAGCTCGACCCGCATGTACACGTCGCTGGGAGACCTGGTGCGCGGCTGGAGCCGCATCCTCTACGCCGCGTACGACCACTCGACCGCCCATCTCGCCGCCGTGCTCGCCGGGCTGGTCGTCTTCTCCTTGTCGGCTTACGCCGTCTTGGCCGGTACGATCGCCGCCTGGTTCATCGACCACGGCCATCCCAGCCGCTACATTGCGACCCTCTTCGCCATGTGCCTGGCGCACCTGGCGCTCCAGACCTCCGTGATGGTGCGGGTGTACAATCTGGCCGCCAACCAGCGCCGTTACGTTTTTTTCTACAGCGTCGCGGCCGGGGTCATGTTCCTGGTCCTGGCGTCGGCGCTGCGCAAATGCTTCACGCACCGCATCGTCTGGCGCGGCACCTGCTACGAGCGGCTCGAGGAGCCGCTGCCCATCACCATCCCGCTCCGCAGCGCCGCACGCGCCGCGAGCGAGCCACCGCTCAAGCAGAGCGCGTAGCGACAGTACGCGTGGGCCGCTCTCCACGATGTCCCGTCGATCGCAGATTCTGCTCGCGAAACAGCAATCAGAAGACGCGGAAAACGAGAACCGCGACCGGATAGAAGACGAGCAGCACGAGGCCCAAGCGGTTGCTCAGCCGGGCGCTGAACCGCGAACGATTGGGGGCAGGCACATATCCGAACGGCCGCAGCAAAAAGCCTGCGGCCGTCACGCTCAACGGCACGGCGCTTATCACCGCCGCCATCACGGCCCCGAGACGCAGCCACATGGACGACTCGTAGTAACCCTGGGACAGAACCGCCCGAATCGCGGCGACTGCGAACACGAGCCCGAGCGTGAACCAGCCGGCCTCGCCGATCCCCCAGCTGCCGACAATCTCTCCGGAAGCCCAGCGCCGGAGGATGATAGGCATGCCGGCCACGGTGAATCCCACCAGCAACGCCAGAGGCACTGCCACCACCGGCGATTCCACGACACGGACTCCCCATGCCGCGAACGCCACCGAGGCGACCAGCACCATCGCTTCCACGAGTGAGAACTGCATGGCTGATACTACCCGCGCGCGACCGGAAGCCCGCTGCGCCGGCGGAGCAAGTCGAGGTTGTCCTGGTAATCGCGCTCGCTGTTGCCCCGCCATGCCAGCACGCGCGCACCGGACGCCGCGCGCAGCCACAGCTTGTACTCGCCCCCCAACCACGGGACCATGCGATCGCACAGCCACCAGACCAGCCACCATCCGCCGCCGATCCAGAAAGCGGTTTCCGGGTCGAGCGACTCGAGGTCCGTCTCGATCTGCCTGAAACGATCGAGCGACCAGCGCCGGGACCGCAGGGGCACGAACAGCACGACCATGCTCCGCTCGAACTGCCCCGCGCTCACCACCCCCTGGGGAAACGTGCCGAGCCAGAGCGCCACGCCCAGGACGAAGAACGTCCTCTTGTACCACGGTGCGTGAACCGCGGCGAGCGCGCAGGCGGCGAGCACGAGCACCAGGAGCAGGCGAAGCCACCAGCGGCGCACCGGAGAGAGCCTCGAGCGGGTATCGAGCGCCATGAACGTTGCCGTTTACAAAAGAGGTGTGATCGACTATAGAGCCTCCCCGCGACGCGGGAAACTGTACTTGTCACACGGCCGCCATCATGCCGCAGCTTGTGCGTGCCCCCAGCCGCCGCCCCTCGGACGCAGCGCCGCGCGTCGCGGCCGGCCCGCTCCTGCGCGGCCGCGTCGACCCCGCACCGCGCCCGGCCGGCGCGCCACGATCACCGGCCGCGGTCGTCTTCCTGCTCTACGCCGCGGTGCTGTTCGGCTTCA
>JBGPMX010000626.1:0-3633 GCA_041487215.1 Planctomycetia bacterium
AGGTAGCGCATGGCTTTGGTGTTCGGTTCGGCCGCGACGGCCCGGGCGACGGCACCGAGAGTCCCCAGGATGATCGCTGCCCATGCGGTGATGACCGTGGAGCAAGGCATGATGATCTCCGGTCGTAGACGAAGGGCCGTGGTGAGGCGGAGGCGCCGTACGCGAGCCCGATCGCGTGTCGGCCGCGTCTTGGCAGGTATTCTCTGCTCGGACCGTCGCGCCCGCAAGGGCCGAACAGCGCTCGCCCGCCCGTACAGGCGCGGGGGCAGGAAAGCGGGACAGGTCTAAATGTGGAGCCGCTCGGGACGCCAGCAAACGAACTCTCCGTCGCGCGCGGTCGTTGGGCGGGCCGGCCGCGGAGGGTGAGGATGCACTCGAACGCCTGGTAGTCCGGGTGGTTGTGGAACCATCGCATGCGGCCGATGCCGCGGTTCATCCCATGGAAAACCATTCCGCCCGGGGCTAGGCAATATCCGGCCGCTCCCAGAAGCAGACACTCAACCATTTGCGACAGCAATAGACGGGGGCATTTCCGAGGGAACCCGGCCGGTCGTTCGATTCGCTCATGCGCGCAGGTGGTCCCGGCTCGTGTCCGGCGCGTAGCACGCCGCGACCATGCCGGCGGCGAAGATCAGGCTCGTCGCCCGCCCGATCCGGGCATAGTCCCCGCCAAACAGGCTCATCAGCGCCCCGGTGGCAAAGATCGTGGCCGCCGTCACGATCCGACCAAAGTTGAAACTCACTCCCGCCCCGGTCGAGCGCACGTGCGTGGGGAACAACTCCGGCAGGAACAAGGGCAGCCAGCCGAAATAAATGCCGCTGACGAAACCGAGCGTCCCCACCCAGACCAGGAACCCACGGTCGGTAGGGAAGCTGAACCAAAACGTGTACTGCGAAAGGAACAGCGCCGCCAGGCTGACCAGAAAATAGGTCCGCCGCCTCCCCACCAGGCTGGCGATCCAGCCGCCGAGCAAGCTGCCCACGATCCCCGGCACGGCGCGGGCCTGGCCGACACGCGCCTTGAGAAACGGGTCGGGCGGGCGCGCCGCTTCCCCCCCCTCGCCCGCCCAGGGGATCATACAGTTCGCACAGCCCCCGCCGCCGATCATTGGTACAGTCGCCAGAAGGATGCCGACCAGGGTGATGCTCAGCAAGGGCGCCCGGAAGATCTCTCCGTGGCGTGCCGGTGCGTCTTGCGTAGCCGCCTGCTCGGCGCGGGCCGCGAGCCAGCGCGGCGATTCCGGGACGGCGGCCAGCGCGTAGACGCCCAGCACGAGCGGAGCCGCACCGACCCACATCACCCAGCGCCACGCATCGGGACTGATCTCGATTCGGGCGGCGAGCGTTGCCATGAGGAACAACCCGATGTTCGCCGCAGTGCCGATCACCCCCGCGGCCATCGGACGGGACAGGTTCGCCCACGCCTCCGAGACCAGGGCTACCCCGTTGGGCCAGACCCCGCCCACTCCCATGCAGGCCAGGAACCAGAGCCCCAGCAGCTGCACCGGCGACTGGGCCAGCGATGCGGCCGCGGCCAGGGCCGAATACGTAAGGATGCTCAGGGCCATTCCCTTGGACCGGCCGATGCGATCGCCGAGCCGGCCGAAGAAGAGACCGCCGGCTGCCGCCCCGAACAGGAAGGCACACTGGTACCACGCAAACCAGCGTCCCACCAGGGCCTTGGACCGCACCAGCTCGGCTCGCTCCGTCCCCGACAGGCCCTGCGGTCGCCGTGCCGCCGCATCGCTCGCGTGGAACTGTTTGCTGAGTGCCTGAAACCGCGCCGCATCCAGGGAACCCGCGCGATCCAGGAGATCGATCGCCGCCGCTTGCCCGGCCAGCTGCGTGATGGACATGTGCACGCCGGCACAGAGCCAGCCCAGAAACGCGACGACAAGAATCCGGTAGCAACCCGAAGTCGAGAGCGGCGGCGGCGGGCTTGGCACGGTCACGGAGGGATGGATGGCGCTGATGTTCATGAGATCCTTCGCTGCGCTCGTGCCTCACTCCGCTCAGGATGACAGGCTGCCCCATGTCATTCAAAGCGAGACGGGGTACCAGCATTTCGCAACCGCCGATGAACGCCGACCGACGCCGATAGGAAGAAGATACAAGGTTGGTTCAGAGAAACGATGACGGGATCGGCCTCGAATCGGCGTGCATCGGCGTGCATCGGCGGTTCCTTTCTGGATCCACTGGCTCAGCACGTTGCGCGGGAGGCACGTCAGCTCTGGAGCGATCGACGCAACTGTTCTATTTCGGTCTTGAGTGTTCGGCTGAACGTCGCCAGGTCGGAACTGTGCATGACCAGGTTCCCGCCGGCTCGGGCCCATGTGACTTCCTGCTCCAGGCCGAGCCAGAAATGGATGCCGGCCCCAACCGCGTGCTGGCGTGCGACCCGGAATATGGTCCGCACGGCCTCGTCGAATCGGGCGTGCTGGTATTGCTCGGGAATACCCAGGCTGCACGACAGATCATGCGGCCCGATCAGCACCGCATCCAGGCCGGGCACCGCACAGATATCGCTCAGGTTCTCGATGGCCGGCACGCTCTCGATGTTGGCAATCAGGATCTTGTCGGCGTTGCGCTCTTCAAGGTACTCACGCAAGCCCGGTTCGAGGGTGCTCGGATCGCCGAGCGCCTCTTGCAAACGCCGCCCCTTGAGCGGGCGCAGCTTCACCGCCCCGGCGAGGGCCCGCAGCTGATCGGCCGTTTCCACGTAGGGGCCGATCACGCCCGTGGCTCCGGCGTCGAGCACCTTGCAGGCTTCGAACGGATCGTTGCACGGGATGCGCACCACGCACGGGAGCCCCAGGGCCTGATAGGTCTGGCAGATCCACGACAGCGTCTGCCGATCGAGTGGAATGTGCTCCGTGTCAACAAAGACGAAGTCGATCCCGGCCTGGCGAGCCAGGTTGGGCCAGAGCGGCGACACCGCCACGATCGCCGAAGAAAAGACGTACCGCCCCTCGTGCAGCGCCTGAATGATTTCACGTCCGGTCATCCGAACATCCTCCGAGTGGGAGAGCGAATTGGTGTTCCGTCACTCTTCTAAGGACCGCTTGTCATTCCTGAGCGGAGCGAGGTACGAGCGGAGCGAAGGATTCCCCGTGTGGGCTGGTGCGCGACACTCCCGGCCGCGCCAGCGCTGTCATCCTGAGCGCAGCGAGGAACGAGCGAAGCGAAGGATCTCGTTCGGTGCACTCGGCTCGCTCGTTACCACTCCTCACTCCGGTCCCCTCTCGCCAGACCGCGTCACAAAACCCAAATAAACACCCGGCATGCATTTTCATCCGCCTACCCTGTCCTGGGCGGCCCAGACGCGTCCAACCTGGCGGGCGGCGCCGCCACTCACCGCACGTCCACCGGCTGGCCCGAACGGCATGACTCGAGCGCTGCTTCCACCGTGGCGAAGATCGCTCGGGCATCATGCGCGTCGAGGATCGTCTTGCCGTCCTGGTCGATGGCCTGGGCGAGATCCTCGGCCAACAGGAAATCGTTGTCTGCCGCAACACGTCGTTGACGCGGTTCCTTCGGCGGCTGGTTGCAATAGTAGATCCCCAGCTCGGGCCGAGCCTCGCTCACGACCAGCGCGCCGCCGGTGCCCAGCACGTGCAGCTTGATCTCGCCGCC
>JBGPMX010000627.1:0-3627 GCA_041487215.1 Planctomycetia bacterium
AGACGATCCGGTAGCGGTAGCTCGAGTACCGCAGCAGGCTGGCGACGGCGAGCCGCAGATACCGCACGGTGCCCGGCACGAAGATGATGTGAAACGTTAAATCCATCAGGGCCGACTCGAGATGTGTGTAGGGATCATGGCGAATTCTTCTTGTCGCACCCAGATCCTTCGCTCCGCTCGTGCCTCGCTCCGCTCAGGATGACAGAGCCGGCGCGCCCGCTGGTTCATCGCAGAGACTCACGCGGTGGATCCTTCGCTCCGCTCGTGCCTCGCTCCGCTCAGGATGACAGGCTTTCGCCTGTCCATCGAAGAGTGACGAAGTACTAGGCGACGCGGCGTAACACGGCGGCGTCGGACGACGCGGTAGCCGGCTTCAGCTGGTGCGCTACCAGGTAGTCGTATGTTTCGGCCGCGTCGGCCGGAAGCCCACCCCGCCCTGCGTGCTCGTGGGACACCAGTTGCTGCTCGTAGAACTCCTCCGCCGCGCGCGCATCGAACGGGATGGCAATGTGCTCGCAAAGCGCTTGGAACTGCTGGCGGTACGCCTTCCCGGCGTGATCGAAGCAAACCAGCGGGAAACGGAACCGCTTGTGCCAGCCGACCAGGCAGCGGTTGTAATGCGTCCAGAGCTGGATTCCCTGCTCGACCGGCATGTGATCGCGTGCTTGGAGCGAGAGGGCGACGGACAGGGGATGTCGGAAGGTGCCGATCAGCTGGCAGCGGGTCAGGTGGGACAGCCAGACCCCGAGTGTGAGCACCAACCGGGGATCTTTGAGCACCCAGTTTTCGCGGCCGCGATACGGCTCGAGCGCGGCGCGGACCGGCCGGGGGTCGATCCGACCGGCGGGGATGCGCCGGGGCGGGTCCATCCACGAGCCGCCCAGCGCAGCGAGCACGTCGTGGTTCACGCGCTTCACCAGCCGGTCCTCGAGATTGCCCTTCTCGTTGTGTTTCGAGTGGCGCGGGACGTCGCCGAGCCAGAGGCCGGATGTCTGCAACAGGCCCGTGAGGCACGAGGTGCCGCTGCGGTGCATGCCGAGTACCAGGTAGCCCTGGGTGCCGAGGGGACGCGTCGCCGGATCGACCAGGCGACGCAGCCGCCAGCGAACGCGACCGACAAACGGAATGCGCATGGTGATGACCCGCCGTGGCTTCTTGACGGATAGAACAACCCTCGGATCGGTGTGCGGGCGCGCGGCGTAGCCGAGCTCCTCGAGCAGCGACTGCCCGATGCTGATCGTCCCCGCGATGCGCTCGGGCGGCAGCGTCTTCCACTTGCCGATACGGTCGGTGCGAGCGGTCGCGGCGACGAACTCGCGCACTACCGGACTCATCTCCAGCCCGGCGAACCCGAAGGCCTGGCAGATCGTGCGCACCGGGTCGCTGCACATCTCCTCGTAGCGCAGCTCCAGGTAGCGGTCCGGCCCGAGTGCCCGGCCGTACTGCCGCGCCGTGCGTACGAACTGCACCCACGAGTGCATCTCGAAGGCATCGCGGTAGCGTTCGACCGCATCCGCTTGCAGGGGGATCCCCCACCAGCTCGAAGCGGCCGCGTCCCCCAGGACGATCTTCTTGTCGAACGGGCTTAAGGGAACGCGCAGCCGCGAGAGCATGACGTCGCGGCCGTCCCGGATGAGATGGATCACACGCAGGCGCGGGAAGACGCGATCGAGCAGCGGGAGGATGAAGCCGGTGACGCCGAGCTTCCAGCCCCAGGGGCCTGCGGCGTATCCCTCGGCCAGAAATCGCTCGGCGGTCTGCTCGACCTTTGCGTGCCAGGCATCGCCCGGCTCGAGCAGCCGATCGTAGGCGGGGTAGAGACCGAGCACCACGTCGCGCACGAGCGGCAGCCAGGTGAGCGAGTCGAACATGCGGTTCAGCGCGCCGCCCAGGAACATCCCCTGGCGGTGGAGGGCCTCGGCCAGCAACCGGCTGCCCGAGTGCCCGCGGCCGACGACCACGAGCGGCGACCGGCCGGTCGCATGTGCCGCGCTGAGAAGGCGGGAATCCATTCCGTTTTTTCCGGCTCCTTGCGTGCCCGCGCGCCATGGCACCGCATCCTGACGGCGCGGGGCGGTACTCTAGTGAAGCCGAGCGGTCGTGACAAGACGACTTGGCTCAAGCGGGCGTCACGACTGGGGTTGAGCGAAACCGCCGGATGCGATAGGAGGAGCGGACCATGAACCGAGCATCGGCCGTTCTGATCTCGATCGATAGCCTGCGTTACGACTGCGTGCCCGGCACGCCAGGCCGGGTGCACCTGGATGCGGCCGGTGTCGGGCCCCTGCCCCGTCTCGAGGGGCTCGAGCGGATCGCCGACGGCGCCTTCCATTTCACGCAGTGCGTGGCCAGTGCCCCGTACACCACGGTGAGCCATGCCAGCATGTTTACGGGATTGCTCCCGACGGAGCATGGCGTGCGGCGCTTCTTCGAGACGAGCCTGCGGAGCGGGGTGCGCCCGCTCGCCGAGATCCTCCGTGCCAGCGGCTATCGAACCTGCCTGATGAGCGATCGCCCCGAGCTGCTGCGCGCCGTCGGGCTGGAGCGCGGCTTCGACGTGGTGGCGCGCGACGAACGCGAAGCACTGGGTTGGTGGGGTGAGGCGGGCGGCGCGCCGCGCCTGCTCGTGCTGCACTTCTTTGACGTGCACCAGCCGTACGGCTTCATTCGCACGCCCGATGCGCTGCGTGATAACCGCGCCTGGCGCGAGCAGCTTGAGGCGCGGCTGCGCGACGCCGGTCTGGACACGCCGGATCGGCCCGACAACGTCGAGCACGACATGGAGAGCATGTTCCGTTACGGGCGGCAGCTCTGCATGCGCCTGGGAGACGCGCGGGGCTACCGCGGCGCGCTCGAGTTGTACCTGGAGGGGCTCGAGCGGTTCGATCGTCTACGCTTTGGTGATTTCGTGGATCAAATGGACCGCCGGGGGATCCTCGCGGACGCGATCGTCGCGGTGTGCAGCGATCACGGCGAGGGGCGTGACGTCGGCGGCCGCCACGCGCTCGCGCACGCCGGATTGCTGCTCGACGACGTGATGCGCACGCCCCTCTTCGTGCGCGTCCCAGGTCGCTGCGGACGCATCATCGATTCCCAGGTCGGCCTGATCGACATCCCCTCGACCGTTCTGGAACTGGCCGGATGCGGCGCCCCGGACCGGCCGGCGCATCCGCTTTCCGGGCGATCGCTCGCGCCGTTCTGCGGCGGCGACCGGCTTGCCGAGCGGCCGGTCTACGGCGAGGTCTGGCATTGCGTTCGGACCCGCGACGTCCCGTTCGTGGAGCTTTCGGCGGAGGAGGTGTCGGCATCGGAGTACGCGTTGCGGCAGCGGATGCTGCGCTGGCCGGACCGGAAGTTCTGTCTCATCGGCCGGCAGGCGCAGTACGACGCCGGCTGGCGGCGGCTGCCGGCGGAGCAATTTACGCGGCGGCTCTACCGCGATGTGCTGGGGCGCATCGAGGATCCCGAGGGGTACGGCAGCATCATGCGCCGCATGCACTCGATCGCGGGGCTGTGGCGTGGGCGGATTTTCCGGAGGTTCCTGGACTCGCCGGAATTCAGCAGCGTGCCGAAGCTGGCACGCTACGACCTCGTCCGCGATCCGCTGGAGATGTCCCCGGAACGAGC
>JBGPMX010000628.1:0-3624 GCA_041487215.1 Planctomycetia bacterium
AGAACTCCGCCGCGGCGCCCAGCGCCGGCGGCGCCGCCCCTTCGCCCGCCCCGCCCGGCACGGTAAAGTAAGCGGCTCGGCCGTCGAACCAGTGCTCGAGTGCCGGCTAATCATGTGGCCCGCCACTCCGTGGCGGATCAGATGACCGCCACGGAGTGTCGGGCCACACTGTTCCAGGAGGAGTCCATATCATGCCGCAGATCTGCGAAGTGCACGCGCGCGAGATCCTCGACTCGCGCGGCAACCCCACCGTCGAGGCCGACGTGTGGCTCGATGACGGCAGTCTGGGGCGCGGCGCCGTGCCGTCCGGCGCGTCCACCGGCGAGCGCGAGGCGATCGAGCTGCGCGACGGCGACAAGAAACGCTACGGCGGGAAGGGCGTCCTCCACGCCGTGCGCCACATCACCGAGACGCTCGCGCCAATGCTGCGCGGCCAGGACGCCTGCGCCCAGCGCAAGATCGACTACATGATGATCGAGAAGGACGGAGACCCGTTCAAGAAGAACCTGGGCGCCAACGCGATCCTCGCCGTCTCGATGGCCGTGGCCCGCGCCGCGGCGGTCTCGGCCCGGCTGCCCCTCTACCGCTACCTGGGCGGCGCCGGCGCTTGCGTCTTGCCCGTACCGATGATGAACGTGCTCAACGGCGGCCAGCACGCCGACAACACCGTGGACTTCCAGGAGTTCATGATCGTGCCGCTCGGTGCCCCCAACTTTCACGAAGCTCTGCGCATGGGCGCCGAAACCTTCCACGCCCTCAAACGGGTGCTGCACGACAAGCATTACAACACGGCGGTCGGGGACGAGGGGGGCTTCGCGCCCAGCCTGAAGTCAAACGTCGAAGCGATCGAGGTCATCCTCAAAGCGATCGACAAGGCCGGGTTCCAGCCCGGGTCGCAGATCGCCCTGGCGCTCGATCCGGCGACCAGCGAACTGGCGAACGAAGCGCGCGAGGCGGGCAAGCAGGGATACCTGTTCTGGAAATCAGACAAGTCTCTGAAGACCTCCGAGCAGTTGATTCAGTTCTGGGAGGATTGGGTTCGGCAATACCCCATCGTGTCGATCGAGGACGGCTTGGCGGAGAACGACAAGGAGGGGTGGCGGAATCTCACGCAGGCGCTCGGCGGAAAGATCCAGCTGGTCGGGGACGACCTGTTCGTGACGAATCCGAAGATCTTCGCGGAGGGCATCGCCGCCGGCATCGCCAACTCGATCCTCGTCAAGGTCAATCAGATCGGCACGCTGACGGAGACGTTCGAGACTATCGAGCTGTGCCGCCGCTCGGGGTACACCGCGGTCGTCAGCCATCGCTCGGGCGAGACCGAGGACACGACGATCGCTGACCTGGCTGTCGCTACGAACGCGGGGCAGATCAAAACCGGCTCCGCGTCGCGCACGGATCGGGTAGCCAAGTACAACCAGCTGCTGCGCATCGAGGAGGATCTGGGCAAGGGCGCCGTGTACCCGGGCCGATCCGCCTTCCCGCGCCTCACTGAGCGATGAAGCTCACCACGGAGACACCGAGGCACGGAGAAGAGAAGAAGGCAGAGAATTTAACCGCAGAGACGCAGAGAACGCAGAGGGAGACACGGACAAGACAGGCAGACAAGAAGACAAACGACAAGAAGACAAATGATTTAACCGCAGAGATGCAGAGGGAGAGACAGTCCGGCTTCACGGCAGACTGTGGGGTCAGGCGTCAAGTCTGTCTTGCTCATCGTCGGCTGGTTCAAAGATCGACTGATTCAGCAGCCGGGCGGAACTCAACGGCACCGTCGACGCGGTCTGCTGTGGAGTGGGCTTGAGCGTTTCTGAAGCTCTTCTTTCTTCTGGCTTCTCGGCGTTCTCGGCGTCTCTGCGGTTGACAAAGAGTCGAGGGTCCAGGGTCGAGAGTCCAGAGCCAGAAGAGGGGGGCAGGGCTTCTCCTCTTTCCCCCTTTCTTCTCCGCGTTTCTCTGCGCTCGCTGCGGTTCGATGATTGTCTGTCTGCTTTCTTAGATCCTACGCCTCTTCCATGTTTCTCTCCGCGTTCTCTGCGTCTCTGCGGTTCGATTTTTTGTCTTCTTGCCTTCTTTTCTTGTTGTCTTCTCCGTGCCTCGGTGTCTCCGTGGTGCGATTTAATTCTCCGCCGGCAGGTTGAGCACGCAGCGGAAGCCGACGGACGGGCTGCGTGTATCAGGTGGCAGCGCGGCGCGCCGGCTCGGCGCGATCTCGGTCAGCGGCGTCTGCCACGAGCCGCCGCGTACCACGCGGCGGTCGCCGAACGGCGGGCCGATCGGTTCTCCCGAGTCCGAGCGGGCGTAGTAGCCTGCATCGTACCAGTCCTGGCACCACTCGGCGGCGTTGCCCAGCATACTCTGGCAGCCGTAGGCGGTCATGGCGCCCGGGAAGCTGAACACGGAGAGCAGGCGGCCGGCCCCGCCGGCTGCTCCCTGGGCGTTGAGCCGCGCGGCGAAGCCGGGGTCCATGGGGCGCGGGTAATCGGCCGAGAACCGGCCGCGTGCCGCGCGTTCCCACTGGGCTTCGCTGGGGAGCGACTTGCCGGCCCAGAGGCTGTACGCCACGGCGTCTTGCCAGCGCACATGCACCACGGGGAGTTGCATGCAATCCGGTCGCGGCGTTCCGGACGCCCACTGGGCCGCTTGCGACAGGGTCGCCGGCTGGGGTGGCGGGGCCCCGGTGCCGCGTAGAAAGCGGTCGTAGGCCGCAACGCTCGTCTCGAACTTGTCGGCGTAGAATGGGGCCAGGCTCACCGCGTGTGCCGGCCGCTCGTCGGGCTGCCCGGCGTCGTCGCCCATGGCCAATGTTGCGGGCGGGACCAGCACCATCTCGCTCGCGTCGCGCAGGCAGACGATGCCGCGCGGCAGGCCGGCGGCGAACGGCTCGTCGGCGGCACGGCGGAACCCGAGCGGCAGGCGGCGCCGCGCTTCTCGGGGCGCGCCCGCTCCGGCCGGCCGGTTGTTGCTCGTCGCATCGGACGGTCGCGCGCCGGGCAGCGCAAACTCCGGCTCGCCCCAGAGCCAGTCGAGCACCGACAACTGAAGCTGGGACGCCACGGAGTCGTTGGCGCGCTCGGCCTGCGGGCTGTCGAAATCCGGCGTGTTGAACAGGAACGCGAGGTCGTGCTCGACCGCGCGTGCGGTCGCGCCGGCCTGGGCCGCGCGCACCGCTTCGTCGAAATCATCGTAGAGCACGCGGCGGAGCCGCCGGCCGGCCGCGGCCGCGAGCAGGCGCGGCACGTCGTCATAGCGTTTGGGACCCGTGCCCGCCGGTTGCACCGCGATCATCTCGTGCCCGATCTCCACGCCGGCATCGCTGTCGCGCAGGGCAAGATCGAACCGCAGGGCGCCGGCGCCTGCCGCCGCCGATGCGCGGACGGTGATCAAGATGCGTCGAGCGCCCATGCTGGTGTTGAGCGCACGCGGGGGGACCAGCTCCAGGTCGCGCGGGCCGGCTTGGTGAAGCCGATCGGCGAGCTCCTGCTCCCAGGCCAGGCATGCGGCTTGCAGAGCCGGCTCGCGTGCCTCGATCTCCAGGGCGATGACGATGCGTCGCTCGAGCAGGAACTGCCGCTCGGCCGCATCGAGTTCGGCCGCTTCCGCGCCGAGCGGCGCGTGGAGCAAGCT
>JBGPMX010000629.1:0-3618 GCA_041487215.1 Planctomycetia bacterium
GGGCGCCGGCTCGGCCGCGGCCGGATCTATCACCGCCGGGCTCGTGTCCGCCTCGTCCAACGGCTCGGCCGTATCGGGCACCTCCTGTGCGGGCGCGAGCGTGGGAGTCTGGCCGAGCACGCGGTCCACCCACGTCACCAGCGTCTGGTAAGCCGCGTCGTGCAGCGCCGCGGAGATGGGCGCACGCGCCAGCGCGCCGTGTGGCTCGGCCGCTTGCTTCAACAGCGGGCTCTGGTCCGGCGCGTCCGGATCGATCAGGGCAAGCACCGCTCGCAGGTTCTGCTGCGTCACGCGCGGCGTGACCCGCGCCACACGCTGGAGCACGAACGGCCCATCGTGCCCCGCGCCGTGGCACCCCGCGGTGGCGCAGGTTCGGAAGAGCAGCGGCTGGATGTTCAAACTGAAGGTGGCGACCGCCGCCGCCGGCGGATCGATGCGGGGGGCGTGTACAAATTCTGAGGGCGACGAGGCGACCGCCGCGCTGCCCGATCGGTCCGGCGCGCGATCCGGGGCCGCCGCGGGGGCGTGCGCGTGCCGCACCGCCTCGAGCATGCCCCGCACGCGCTTCGAATTCGGCGCCAGTTCGGCCGCGCGCTCGAGCTCGGCCACGGCGTGCGCGCGGAGGTTCACCATGAGGCACCACTGGGCGAGTCGCACGTGCTCATCGGGGTCGGCCGGATTGGTCTCCGCCGCGCGCATCCGGAACACCTCCTCGAGGTCCTTGCCGATGGCCCGGCAATCCTCCTTGCGCAGTTCGATCCGGCCCACGGGCCGGATGACAACCACGTGTGTCTCGGTCTCGACGATCTGCCCCTCGATCACCCGGCCGCTGCGCAGCAGGACCACCCCGGGCGAAGCCGCTGCGGGGGGTGTTTCTGCGGCCGGCGCGGCACCGCGCAGCGCCAGGGTGAGCCCGAAGCCCACGACAAGAAGCGGCGTGCTGTTCCGAGAGGACATGGCGCGCGGGACTGTACGAGAGTCGGCGAATTGTGTCAACGGAGGAGCTCAGGGGTGTGATTCTGATCGGGGTGGCACGTCCCTGGGGGTTGGCGAAGGCGCTGCGGGGTGGCGGACGTAGGAGCGCTGAAGAGATTAGGATGCCGATCGGGCGTACGTCAGGCTTTCCAGCCTGACCCACCGCGGCGCGCCCTTGTCATAATTGTCAGGCTGGAAAGCCTGACGTACGCACCCATACCGATTACTCCTGCGGCAGCACGCGGCTGCCGTGCCCCAGGAAATAGCGGTCGCGCAGCGGGCTGAAGCGACGGAGCCGCACCGGCGAATCGCCGCCCGCCGCGAACACTCCCTGGCCGGGGATCGCCATGCGGACCGATACCTCGCCGTACGTCGCGATGGACCAACCGGGATCGGCTTGCGAGACGTGCCAGCGGTCGGTCGCCGCCGCGTTCCACGGCTCGGGGTGATGGTTCTGGTACTCGAGCCGAACGATCGCCCCGTCGCGGCCGTAGTCCGAGCTGCGCAGGACCCGCGACCAGTGACCGATCGGCCGGATCGACTCGGCCTGGTTGCGCCCGACGTCTCCGATCAGGGTCACGTCGACCGTGCCCTGCACCGGCACGAGGTCGCCCTGCACGTCCATGGGGCGGACGCGCAGCACGATGCCGTCCCAGGCGGGGCTGGCGTTGAGATTCGCCGCGTAGCGGTAGGGCGAGACGGTCTCGACGGCGAGGGAGCGGACGCGATCGTCGCGCGGGCGCGGGCTGGTCGCGGAGTCGTCCGCTGCGCGCCGGAACGCGTCGGGATCGCGCGCCTCCGAGCTATCGATCGTCCGAATCGGGGCGGGAATCGGCTCGCGCGGCGCGTCATCCTGCTGTGCGGCCCGCTCCGGTTCGCTCCGAAAATGGGCGGCGAGCTCGCCGCGCAGGTTGCCGAACCGGTCGGGGGTCCAGGTCTGGTTCGGGGCGAGAATCTCTCGGATGCGCTCCCAGGCGATGCCGTACACGATGCTGGCGTCGGCGTCGCCGGATCGGAGCCGCAGCCGGGCGTCGTTGGTGGAGCGGTCGGGGGCGCCGACGCGCTCGCTCCCATCGCTGAGCCGCACCCGCCACAGGCGGTCCGCGATGGTTTCGCGCAGGCGTTGCCGAAAGGCGGCCAGGTCATCGCCGCTCCACGCTTCGTCTCCTGCGGTAATGCGTTCCACGCGGGACCAGGGGATGCCGAGCACCACGGACGCTTCGGGCGCGCCGATGCGCAGCCGGAGGTAGGTGTCGTCGGTGGACGTGTCGGCCTGGCCCGGGACGGTTCGGCCGTCCCGCAGCGCGACCGAGACGTCGAGCGCGGCCAGAGACGAGCTCGGCAGGCCGAGCGACACGCAGAGCAGCAGCGAGCGCACCAGAGGCTGGGTCATGGAACTTGCCCCTCAACGAGCCGGGCCCCCCTGGTGGGTGCCCAGTAGGGCAAAACGCGTTCCAGGGCTCGCCCGCGGCGGCACGCGGCGTGCGGAATCGATGAAGCATGGCTGCGGCGGCGGGTTTCGCGGGCTGGTGCGGCGCAGGCCGGCGGGCGCGCGGCCGGCGGCGTGGCGGGGATGGTGTTTCTCGGCGACATGCCGTTGCGAACCGAAAACAAATGCTCTATTCTCTAGCGTGTCTGCGGCGAGCCCTCTTCATCGGGCGATATCCGTTCCTGGCCATGCTTTCCGCCGGGAAAACGCTTGACAGCCGGGTCCCATCTCCTAGTATCGCTCGACGAAATCGGGCTCGTTCTAGCTCGAAGGTTCCTCGGTCCGGCGCTTGCAACGCCCCGCGGGGCGCACAAGGGGTGGCAGAATGTCACAGGCTGGTCGTCGGCGTCGTCTGGTCGTCGAAGAAGACATCAACGGCGTCAGCATCGTCAACTTCGTTGACAAGAAGATCCTGGATGAGGCCAACATCCAGCAACTCGGCGAGGAGCTGTTCAGCCTGGTGGATGGGCCACGCAAAATCTTGCTCAACTTCAGCAACGTCGAATACCTGTCAAGCGCCGCGCTGGGCAAGCTCATTACCATGCACAAGATCGTCAAGGAGGCCAACGGACGTCTCCGCCTCTGCCGCATTCACCCGCAGATTTATGAGGTCTTCAAGATCACTAAGCTGAACAAGCTGTTCGACATCCACAAAGACGAACAGGCGGCGCTCGAGGGCTTCTGAGCGGCGTTCCGGGAACCTCATATCGATGGACCAAAAGCCGGAGAAGTACCAGGGCAGGGTCGTTATCGATAGCGATACCGCCCAGGGCCAGCGGATCCAATCCGAGATCATCGCCCTGGCGCAGTCCTGCGAATTCAGCGAGCACGAGATCTTCGCCATCCGGCTGGCTATCGAGGAAGCGCTCGTCAACGCCATCAAGCACGGCAACGGGTCCGACCCCACCAAGAAGGTTCGCATCGAGTACGAGATCACCCCGGACGAGGTGCGCATCCGCATCGAGGACGAGGGGCCCGGCTTCGATCCGGGCTCGGTGCCCGACCCGACGTGCCCGGAGTTCCTGGAGCGGCCGTGCGGCCGTGGCCTGATGCTGATGCGCTACTACATGTCCGAGGTGGGCTACAACAAGCGCGGCAACCGCGTCGAGATGCTCAAACGCAAGGGCGATTCGAACGGCGACGACGACGACGAC
>JBGPMX010000630.1:0-3617 GCA_041487215.1 Planctomycetia bacterium
CCCCTTTTGACAGCCAGCGGCGCGCCGAACGTCAGTTCGGGAACCTTGGCCCAATCGGTATTCCCAATCGGCGGATAGACCGGTGCGCTCGGCTGCGTCGGCAACAAGTCCGCAAGCGGCGCTTGCGGAGCAATCTCAAATTGATAGCGCTGAATCATCAACTTTTTGCCTAATGCTTCGGCCTGATCCATCGGAGCGAACAGCACAATCAACGTCGCGAGAAGCGCCTGGACATGAAACGCAAATTGAAGACGACCTCGAGCTGGCATTACGAATCCTCCCGCGGTAAAAGTTGCCGACCGTTCGCATGTCGCGAGACATCGAGAAATGGACCTGGTGATCGTACCATCTCGGCACACAGCAACGCCAGCGGAAAACCGCGAGGGCCCGTCAGCGACAAAAGAAACGTCCGTTTTTCAAGCCGCCAAGGATACCATATCAAGAGGAATTCGGGATGTTATACTTCGCACGGTCAAGAATGACACTTTAGCGACGCTTCGTAGAAGCGTGAGGCGCCGCTGCTGGCGGATGCCCCGCACGCGTCTGCGAAGCGTCGCTAAAACGTATCCCATTCGCCCGCATAGCACCCTACTTGAACGCCTCATACTCCTTGCCGAGCACGGCGGCGGCGATCTTGAGCTTGAGGATCTCGTCGGTCCCCTCATAGATGCGGCACACCCGCACGTCCTTGAGGTGCCGGCCCGGCCGGTAGAGCTCGGAGTAGCCGCGGCCGCCGAACACCTGGACGGCGCGGTCGGCGGCGTCCCAGGCGGCGTTCGCCGCGAACAGCTTCGCCTCGGCCGCGAGCAGGTCGGCCCGGCTGCGCAGCGCCGCGTCCGACGCGTCCGCGTCGCTAGCCGCCTTGGCCGCCGCCGCGCTCAGGACGAGCGCCTCGGTCGAGGCGCGCGCGAGCTCGATCTCGGCGATGTGCTCCTGCACCAGCTGGTGCTTGGCGATCGGCTTGCCGTGCTGCCAGCGTTCCCGCGCGTACGCCATCGCCTCGGCCAGGCAGTCCTCGATGACCCCCAGGCAGCCGGACGCGACGCTGAGCCGGCCGCTCACCAGCGTGGTCATCGCGATGCGGAAGCCATTCCCCTCGTCCCCCAACAGGTTCTCGAGCGGCACGGCATAATCGCGCAGTTCGAACATGCCCGTGTTCGCTGTCGGCATGCCGAGCTTCGCGGTAAGGTCCTCGCGCAGGAATCCCTCGCCGTGCGTCTCCACGATGAAGGCGCTCACGCGGTCCATCCGTTCCTTCGGGTACGCGAACGTCACCACGGCGTCAGCGATACCGGCGTTCGAGATCAGGTACTTGACGCCGTTGAGCACGAACTGGTTGCCGCGGCGTTCGTACGTGGCCTGCATCTCGAGCGGGTTGGAACCCGCCTCGGGCTCGGTCAGCCCGAACGCGAGAATGATCTCGCCGCGGCACGACGGAGGCAGGTAGCGCCGCTTCTGCTCCGCGCTACCCCAGGTCAGGATCGGCATCTGGCCGATCGACGTGTGCCCGGAGAACACCGTACGCACGCCGGTCCCTTCGCGCCCGATGCGAGCGAGCGCCCGCGCGTAGGTGACCGCGTCGGCGCCGCGGCCGCCGTATTCAGCGGGGATCTGCATGCCGAGCAGGTTGTGCTGGCGCGCCAGCGGGATCACCTGGTCGTTGAAGCGATGCTCGACGTAGCACAGTTCCTCGACCGGCCGGACCTCCCGGCAGAACGCTTCCGTGTCGGCGAGCAGCTTGTCCTGGGCGGCGCGGTCCATGCCGGCAGCCTGCCTTTCTAGCGTCAAACTGCGAACGGTCCTACAAAATGAACCCGACACCCCAGTACACCGTCCATCTTCCGTTGACGGATGCCAGGGACATCGAGTGCAACGAGTCGGCCGTGCCGCGCGGCGGCGTATTCCTTTGCATCCTACCGAGATCCTTCGCTACGCTCAGGATGACAACCTGCCCGGTGTCATTCCAGGAGTGGCGGAGTACTCATACTACCAAGCGTTGTACGGAGCACGAAAAGCGTTGTAGGCTGTAGCGATGAAAGCGGCTCGCAACAAAACCGTCCCCCCCGCCCCTACACGGCAGCCATCGAGCGCGCGCCGCACGCCGAGAGGCGCGCGGCACTCGCCCGCCGATCGCCTCGAAACGATCATCACGCGCGACCCCGGCGGCCGCGGCCTGCGCACAGACGGGCGAGATAATCCGGTACGACGCTGCCGCGGGCAGATCGGCCGAGCGGCAGCGGACCTGGCAGGGACCGCGCGGCGCGTCATGGTCGTGACCGGCTTCCACGTCCGCGGCCCACACGGTCCGACGATCGAGACCGATGGGCCCGCCGGCGCGATCGCG
Organism: Planctomycetia bacterium; assembly: GCA_041487215.1. GTDB lineage: Bacteria > Planctomycetota > Planctomycetia > JALXBF01 > JBGPMX01 > JBGPMX01. The sequence continues at coordinate 2,345 of JBGPMX010000630.1, forward strand.
CTCGCCTGGTTCCTCAGCGAGCTCGGGGCCGAGGTCATGCTGATGACCGACCCGCTGGGGGCCGCCATCCTCCAGGCGGGGTTGGACGCCGCGGCTCTCGGCCCGCAGCGGCTACCGCTCCGCGTGTTCCCCTTCGAGAACGACGACCCGGCCAGCCCCGAGCGGCGCTCGAATGAGCTCGCCGCCAGTGCCGGATCCACCGCGTTCAGCCGCGCGCTGCTCGAGACCGAACAAGCCCAAGGGCTTACGCACCTGGTGGCCATTGAGCGGGCGGGGCCGAGCCACGCGGCAGGGCCGCACCGCACCGCACTCGGGGCGGACGCCGGCGACTCGGGCGACCCGCCGCCGGATTCCGAGAACCAGGTGCACAATTTTCGCGGCCAGGTCATTACGGCTCAGACCGGCAAGATCCACCTGCTCTTCGACCAGATTCGCGAGGCACGCCTGCCGGTTCGCACGATCGGCATCGGCGACGGCGGCAACGAGATCGGCATGGGCTGCATCCCGCGTCGCGTGCTGGATCGCAACATCGCCGGCGGCTTGGGCGCTCGGATCGCCTGCCGCATCGCCACCGACTGGACCATCTGCTGCGGCGTTTCGAACTGGGGCGCCTACGCGCTCGGGGCGGCCGTGGCGCAGCAGCGCGGCGCGGCCCACCTGGTTGCGGAGTGGACGGATGAGCGCGAGCGCAACGTGCTCGGCGCCCTCGTGGCCGCCGGCGCGGTCGACGGTGTGACCGGTAAACTCGATCCCAGCGTCGACGGCCTGCCATTGGAAGAGCACCTCGAAGTCTGGCGGCAAATCCGCGCCGCAGTGCTCCCGCCCGCCGGGGGATGAGCGCGGCCACGCGCATGCGACGATGGGCACAAGATCTCGATGAATCGAAGATGACACCGGCCACACTCGATTCCCTGACGAACGCCACCGGCCGCGACGTGCGTCGCCACGCGCGCTCGGGAGAGCTGTCCGGCCCGACGTGCGGACTCGCCGCCGGCCATCTCCAGGCCAACCTGGTCGCTCTGCCGCGCGCGCTGGCGTTCGACTTCCTGCTCTTCTGCCAACGCAATCCCAAGCCATGCCCGGTGCTCGAGGTCACCGACCCCGGATCGCCCGAGCCGCGGGGGATCGCACCCGGCGCCGACCTGCGTACCGACCTGCCGCGTTACCGCGTGTATGAACGCGGCCGGCTGGTAGACGAGCCGCCGGACGTACGCCGCTGGTGGCGCAATGACCTGGTCACGTTCCTGCTCGGCTGCTCGTTCAACTTCGAGCA
>JBGPMX010000631.1:0-3617 GCA_041487215.1 Planctomycetia bacterium
CGGCGTATACATGATCGCCCGTTGTACGCCGCTGTTCATGGCGTCGGCCGCCACGCCGTGGTTCACGATCGGCGGCTCGCCGGTCACGGCGCAAATGGTGGTGGCCACCATCGGCGGCTTCACGGCCATCATGGCCGGAACCATCGCCATCACGCAGACCGATTTGAAGCGCGTGCTGGCCTATTCCACCATCAGCCAACTCGGCTACATGTTCCTGGCGTTGGGCTGCGGCACGGCCGCGGCGGTGGCGGCCGGCGTGTTTCACGTGTTCACCCACGCGTTCTTCAAGGCATTGCTGTTCCTGGGCGCCGGCAGCGTGATGCACGCCATGGGCGGGGTGATCGACATCCGCCGCGTGGGCGGGCTGCGCCGCCGTATGCCGATCACGTACTGGACTTTCGCGTGCGGCGCCGCCGCGCTGGCCGGCGTGCCGTTCCTCTCCGGGTTCTGGAGTAAGGACGCCATCATCGCCGAGGTTGCTCGTGCCGCGCAGGGCGGGCCGTACGCCTGGGTCTACGCGGTGCTGCTGGCCAGCGCCATCGCGACTGCGGCGTTAACGGCCTTCTACATCGGCCGCGCGTTCTTCCGTGTCTTCTGGGGAGAGGAGCGGATCCCCGCCGAGGCGGGGCCGCACGCGCACGAGTCGCCCGCGGTGATGACGTATCCGCTCATCGTGCTCTCGATCGGCGCGCTCGGGGTTGGCGCCCTGCTGGCACTGGGCGCCGACGGGCTGAACCCGTTCCTGAGTTATACGCCGGGGCTGGGGAGCGCCCAGGAAGCGCCGATCGAGTATCCGCTGATGATCGTAACCAGCGCGGCCGCGCTGGCGGGCGTCGCACTCTCTTGGTGGATGTACGGGCGAGCCAGCGCGCTGCCCGACCTGCTGGCGGCCCGGCTCCGTCCGCTCTACGAGCTGTCGCTCTACAAGTTCCGCTTCGACGAGATCTACGACGCCCTGGTCAAGCAGCCGACGCTGCTGATCGCGGCGCTCTCGCGCTTTGCCGACGTGTGGATCGTGGACGGATTGGTGCGCCTGGTCGCCGGGCTGCCGGGTTTCGCGGGGCGGGTCTTGCTGCGTCCCATTCAGAACGGCCTGCTGCAGTTTTATGCCCTGGGCATGGTGATGCTCGGACTGGTCGTGCTCGCGTTCGCGATGTGGCTGGGAGGTTAAGACGGGGCCAGGATCCCGTCGCTGGTCGATGGACAGGTGACAAGCTGTCATCCTGAGCGGAGCGAAGTACGAGTGGCATTTGTCATCCTGAGCGGAGCGAGGCACGAGCCGAGCGAAGGATCTGGGTGTCGTGTCCATGGTTGACGGATAGGTAACCGAGCTCGGGCTGCGCGGCCTGAATTCTGGCGAATTCCGCCGTGCATCAGCCGGAGCGTGCTGAAAGTACCAGGCGCATGCTTTCGTTCGCACTACTACTGATGGTCTTTGCTCCGCTGGCAGGCGCGCTGGCCGTCGTGTTCTGGCCGGGGGACGCGCTGCGCGGCGCGCGCTGGATCGCGCTCGCCTCCGCGCTGGTCAGCCTGGCGTGCGCGGCGGTCATCACCGTGGCCTTCGACGCGACGCGGGCGGCTTCCTTCCAGATGGACGAGCTGACGCGCAACTGGGACTGGCTGCCGGGCGTCGGCATCCGCTTCCATCTGGGTCTGGACGGCATCTCGCTGTGGCTGATGGTTCTGACCGCACTGCTTGCAGTCAGCGCGGTGCTGGTCTCCTGGGAAGCGATCCACGAGCAGCCTCGCAGCTACTACGCGCTCTTGCTCGCGCTCGAGACCGGCATGCTGGGGGTCTTCTCGGCGCTCGACGTCATCGTGTTCTACATCTTCTTCGAATTCACGCTGGTGCCGCTCTTCTTTCTGATCGGCATGTGGGGCGGGCCCGAGCGTCGGCTGGCCGCTCGCAAGTTCTTCATCTTCACCCTTTCGGGCAGCGTGCTGACGCTGCTCGGGCTGCTCTACGTGGTCACGGCGTATTACCGGCAAACCGCCGCCGCGGGCCATCCCACCCTGACCTTTTCGATTCCCGAGCTCGTGCGCGACCTCGAGCTGCCGGCTGCCGCGCAGTGGTGGGTGTTCCTGGCGCTCATGGCCGGGTTCGCCGTGAAGGTGCCGCTGTTCCCGCTCCACACCTGGCTGCCTCTGGCGCACGTCGAGGCGCCGACGGCCGGCAGCGTCCTGCTGGCCGGCGTGCTGCTCAAGATCGGCACCTACGGCTTCCTGCGCTTTAGCATTCCCCTCTTGCCGATCGCGTCGCACGCGTTTCTCGGGCTCATCGCCGCGCTGGCCGTGGTCGGAGTGATCTACGGGGCCCTGGTAGCTCTGGCACAGGATGACATCAAGAAGCTCATCGCCTACTCCAGCGTCAGCCATCTGGGCTACTGCATGCTCGGCCTGTTTGCGCTCAACCTGATCGGGCTGAACGGAGCGCTCCTCCAGATGGTGAACCACGGTCTGTCGACCGGAGCGCTCTTTGCTCTGGTCGGGATGCTCTACGAGCGCTACCACACGCGCGACATCGCCGCGCTGGGCGGGCTGGCCCGGCGGATGCCGGTGCTCGCCTTCTTCTTCTTGGTCATGACGCTCTCGAGCATCGGGCTGCCCGGGCTCAACGGGTTTGTGGGCGAGTTTCTCGTGCTGGTGGCCATGTTCCAGGTCCACAAGACCTACGCGGTGGTGGCCGCGGTCGGGATCATCCTGGGGGCCTTTTACATGCTCTGGCTCGTCGAGCGCGTTTTCTTTGGTCCGCAGCGGGCGCCGGAGACCGCACACGGCGCGGTCAAGGACCTGAGCCTGCGTGAAGTTCTCGCGGTCGCGCCGATCGCCTGCGCGTGCCTTTGGATCGGTCTCTATCCGAACGGCGTTCTGAGCCGCACGGAACCGGCGCTACGGCCCATCGCTCAGCGGATCGAGAGTGTCCGGCCCATCGTGCGGCTCGACCGCGCCGAGCCGACCGCCGCCGCTCGAGCGCGCCGAGCCGGAGCCGCGCGAATTGGCCGCAGAGCACCGGATCCTCCCCCTTTCCCGGGAGCTGCCGCTTCCCTGTCCCCCCCTTCGGAAGGGGGGGGAGGGGGGGTATCAGCTGCGGACACGATGCAAGCGACGCAAAACGGCACGACGTTCGAGCTCGCACAAAGCCCGCTCCAGTCTCAGGAGACGAACATGTCTAGGTCCTGGTGGTCCCAAGCGGACCTTCGCGAGCAATCGGTCGCCGAGCCGACAGCCGCATCGGAGGGGCTTGGGCGGTGAGTGCAACCCTGCAATCCGTGGCGCCGGAACTGGTGCTGATCGCGCTCGCGAGCCTGGTGTACCTCGCGGGCACGTTCGCTAAACCCGGCGACTGCTGGCCCTGGGTGGCGGTCGCCGTGCTGGGCATCACCGGGGCGACACTGGCGGCGAGCTGGGCCCTGAACCCGCCGCCGCCGTCCGCGGCGGCCGAGTCCGGCAGCGGAGTCGTGAACGACCGCATCGGGTCGGCCGGACCGCGGTTGCCGGTCGTGAACGACGCGCTTGCCCGGTACGGGGCGGTATTGGCCCTCTTGACCGGGCTGGCCCTGGTGCTGCTGAGCGTTCGGGAAGCGGGCGACGACGCTGCGCCTGAATATTTCGCGTCA
>JBGPMX010000632.1:0-3614 GCA_041487215.1 Planctomycetia bacterium
CTCCCCATCGTAGTCGGTGATCGCGCCGGACAGGATCTTCATGAGCGTCGACTTGCCGGCGCCGTTCTCACCGACGATCGCATGCACCTCGCCGGCGTCCGCGTCCAGGCTGACATCGGCGAGCGCGGTGACCCCGGGGAACCGCTTGGTGATGTGGCGAACAGAAAGGCGATGAGCTTCGGGCGTGATCACCGATTCGACTCCACCCGCTCCGGGCGCACGTCGACCAGCGACTCCGTGGTCCCCTCCTGCACGACCGCGCCGGCCTGGTTGATCAGCTGGCGACGCCAGGTGATCAGGCCGCGCCGCCCCCGCCCCTTGAGCTCCTTGGCCACCACCAGCGTGCTCACCCGCACGGTGTCGCCAATGTAGATCGGCCTCAGGAAACGCCAGCCGGTAATGCCGAGGAACGCAGCCGTGCACATCCAGGGACTGTAGCTGGCCAGGCCGGCCACCAGCGAAAGCCCGAGCAACCCATGCGCGATCGGCTTCCCGAACGGCGTGTTCCGCGCGAACTCACGGTCGACGTGCAACGGGTTGTAGTCCCCCGTGAGGCCCGCGAAGTTCACGACATCCGCTTCCGTAACCGTCCGGGCCGGGCTCTGCCACTGTTCCCCTACCTCGACATCGTGAAAGTACAACGGTCCGTTGTGCTGAACACTCATACGCCTCACCACCCGGCGCCGATAGAACCGAGTTGTGCATGGGTTCCGATGCGGAGTGCTCCGAAAATGTCCGCGAACCGGAAGCGTTCGGCACGCGCCGCCGTGGAGCGAGTATAGGGGGCGCAAAGCGGTGGTACAAGGACGGGGTCGGCGCACGGCATAGCCGGAACTGCGCGTGATGCGCCGGGACTTCCGAAGCAGCCGGGCGTGCCCTAACCGCTGCGGCGGCCGCCCAGCAAGCCGGCTCGGTACAGGTAGTAAAGAAGCGTGAGGATCGCGGTGATCGTGGCCGCCACGTACGTCATGGCCGCCGCGCTCAGCACCTTCCGCACGACCGGGTCCTCGTCCTGATCCACCAGCCCGATCGCCAGCAACGCTCCCCGCGCGCGGCTGCTCGCGTTGAACTCGACCGGCAGGTTGACGATCTGGAACAACACGGTCAGCGAGAACAGGCCAACCCCGACGAGGACCGCGTTCCGCCCCAGAAGCGGATTGATCGCCATGAGGAAGATGCCGAGCATGATGACGAGCATGCTCAGGTTGCCCCCCAGCGACGCGAGCGGAACGAGCCCGTTGCGCAGCGCCAGCGGCGCGTAGTGCCGCGCGTGCTGGATAGCGTGGCCCGATTCGTGTGCGGCAATCCCCAGCGACGCCAGCGAACGGCCCCGGAACACCTCGGAGCTAAGCCGCAGCACGCGCTGCCGCGGATCGTAATGGTCCGAAAGCTGCCCCGGGGTCTCCTCGATAGCCACGTCGTAAACCCCTTCGGCCTCCATGACCTGCCGGGCCGCTTCCGCACCCGTCACGCGGCTGCGCGCCGGGACCTGGCTGGCCGAGGCATAGGCACTCTTGACTCGGAACTGCGCCCACAGCGCGAGCAGGATGCCGGGGGCGAGAAACACGAAGTACAACGGATCAAAGTAGAACATCAATCGTCCCCTCTCCGAACTACCTGTACCACGAGGCACGGGAACCGCCCGACCCGCCACATCATTGTAGCGCGCCGGCCTCGTTAGAAAATGGATCCCGCGCCGAATTCCCGATCGGTTTCTCTATCCCTTGCCGCGCCGCCGAGCAACGCGCCAAAGGGCCGCCGCCGATCGAGCCCCGAATAAGGGCCCGTCAAAAAATAACTTGCACATTGGACCTACTCATGGAGCCACGGCGAGCGACGCAGCTGGCTTGATGAGGCGGCGCATCGACAAAACGGGCCCGAACTCAACGACTTTCGCGGAACGCCGCGACAGCAGGGCAACTTTTGCCCCGTTTTCCGGTTTGTCACGCTGAAGCGTGCGGATCATGGCTCGACCGGCCGCAGCGGTTGCGCACGCTTCACAGCCGGTTGAAAAAGCTCCTATGCGCGCCAAGCGATCCTCTCGATGTAGCTGAATGCGCCAGAATTCAGGTTCTTCTGAACTCTGGCGAGTTCAGCGACGCTTTCTTCAACAGGCTGTTCAGCGTGATGAAGCCGTTTTTCGTCCATTTCGGCATCCTTTTCGCTTGCCCTATCCTCGACAGGTATATGGCAAACCCCTAGATTCTCAGGCTGGTCTTCTTTATAAATTTAGTTTGTGCAGTGGTTGCAAGGGGGGGCGTTTTCATGTCGCAGAGGGCTGAACCTTGGGGAATGCCGAGCAAACAGCGGCCAGGCTGGACGTGGCGCCCCTGGTGAATATGCACCAGGACGCGGGCCGTAGCCCGAAGCTGCTCCGCCGTCTCATGCACGATGCCGTGTTCGGGCCGTATCGGTTCTGGTGCCGCGGACACCTGCGCCGTTTCGAGCGCGCGACGAAGCGCATCCGGGACACCCAGCGCGCGATTCTGTGCGACCGGCTCGGGCGCAACCGGGACACCGGCTTCGGCCGCGACCACGGGTTTGCGGGCATATCGACCGTCGCAGACTTCCGCAGGCAGGTGCCGATCGCCCCTTACGAGTACTACGAGCCGTACGTGGACCGTCTCAAGGCGGGCGACACGTCCGCGCTTTTGGGCGCGGGGCAGAAGCTGGTCATGTTCGCGCTGACCAGCGGCACGCACACAGCGCGCAAGTTCATCCCGATCACCGACGAGTTCGTGCGCGCGTTTCGGCGCGGCTGGCTGGTCTGGGGCGTGAAGTGCGTGCAGGATTACCCGAAGTTGCTCTACGGATCGATCGTGCAGCTGACCAGCGACTGGGACGAGTTCCGCACGGCGGCGGGGATCCCGTGCGGAAGCGTGAGCGGGCTGGTGGCCCAGATGCAGCGGGCGATCGTGCGCCGGCTCTACGCGGTGCCGGCCGAGGTGGGCCGCATCAAGGACGTCAGCGCACGCCACTACACCACGCTGCGGCTCGCCGTGGCACGCGATGTCAGTTACATCACCACAGCCAACCCGGCCAGCGTGATCAACCTGGCCCGGCTGGGAAACACCGAGAAGGAATCGCTGGTGCGCGACGTCGCGGACGGAACGCTCTCCGAGCGCTTCCGCGTGCCGCGCGATGTCCGCGAGCGCATCGAGCGGCGCATCGGCCGGCCCGATCGCACGCGGGCGCGGGTGCTGGAAGGGATCATCGCGCGGACCGGAACGCTCCTTCCCAAAGACTACTGGCCGAACCTGGCGTTGCTCGGCAACTGGACCGGGGGCGCCATGGGCGTCTACCTGCGGGCCCTGTCCGACCTGTTCGGCTCTGTCCCGGTGCGCGACATCGGGCTGATCGCGTCCGAGGGGCGCATGACGGTGCCGCTCGAGTCCGGCACGCCGTCCGGGGTACTTGACGTCACGACGAACTACTACGAGTTCATCCCGGCGGAGGAGATCGATTCGGACGCGCCGACCGTGCTCGAGGCGCACGAGCTGGTCGAGGGCCGCAACTACTTCATCCTGCTCACGACACCGAGCGGCTTCTACCGCTACAACATCTCCGACGTGGTGCGGGTAAACGGGCGGTTCCACCAGGCGCCCGTGCTCGAG
>JBGPMX010000633.1:0-3609 GCA_041487215.1 Planctomycetia bacterium
TGCCCATGATCGCGGCCAGCTGGGGCACGCCCGCCGCGGAAATCACCGCGTTGTTGCGGAAGATCCGGCCGAAGTCGTCCTCGTCCGGGAACACCTCGTCCTGCAGCGGCAGGAAGATGCCGGCCGAGTCCACCAGATACAGGAGCGGCAAGCGGTTCTCGAGCGCAATGCGCTGCGCGCGCAGTACCTTCTTCGCCGTGGCGGGGAAGAACGCTCCCGCTTTTACGGTCGCGTCGTTCGCGATGATCATGGCCGTGCGCTCGGCAACCCGGCCGATCACCGTGATGACGCCGGCGGCCGGCGCGCCGCCCCACGACTCGTACATGCCGTAGCCGGACCAGAGCCCGAGCTCGAGCCGCGGCGTCCCGCCGTCAAGCAGGCGATCGATGCGCTCCCGCGCGGTGAGCCGCTGCTTGGCGTGCTGGCGCGCGATGGCCGCGTCCCCGCCGCCCGCCTCGATCCCCCGCGCCGCCGCGAAGAGCTCGTGCGCGCGCGCGCGCGGGTCGCGCGCCGGCTCTTCCGCGGCCGAGCCCTTTCGTTCTGCTCGACGGCTTCCCATGGCTCGCGAGCATAGAGCATGGCCCCGCGCACTACCAAGGCCAATCCGGCCCCTTCCCCTGGTCGCGGCGCCGTTTCGTTGGCACACCGTAAAAAGCACGCCCTTCGAAGACTCCGGGCGTGCCACCCCGGAAGCATCCCGCCCCAGACCAATGTTCCTGGCGCGGCCCCCCCCTTCCCCGGCGCCGGTTGCCGGCGAATAATCTTCGTGGTACCTTGCGTTTCTGAAGACGAGATTTCGGAAACAAGCCGTGCTAGGTGGGGAGCTAGCGGTTCCCTGTACCGGCAACCCGCTCTAGCCGGACGGAATTCCTTCCCAAGGGGGTTTCGGAGCGAGGCGTCGCCTGGTAAGGAGCGTTGATGGAGGGGACCCACGCAATGGGGACCTGTGAACCGGGTCAGGTGGGGAACCAAGCAGCCCTAAGCAGTGCTCTTCATGTGCTGTGGGACTCCCTCTCCTGAGCCACCTGCCGGAACGTGCCTCGTTTGGGAGCTTTCGACGGAGGGTGCACGGCTTGCTTTTCAAGCACACCCGAACAACGATGGCTGCGCCGGATCGCTCGGAGTCCATGGATCAGGTTCGGTGTTGGTGAGACGCTCCATGTCATGACGGAGGAGCGGATGAAGCCGACGGATCGCCCCCCCGCTACGCCCCCCGGCCAAGCGAGCTCGCACTATCGGGTGCTCGCCCGGCGCTGGCGGCCCCGTCAGTTTGAAGACCTCATCGGGCAGGAAGCGATCAGCCAGGCGCTGCGCGGCGCGATCACGTCGGGCCGGGTGGCCCACGCCTATCTGTTCGCCGGGCACCGCGGCGTCGGCAAGACCTCAACGGCGCGTATCCTGGCCAAGGCGCTCAACTGTACTCAGGGTCCGACGCCGAGCCCCTGCGACCGTTGTGATGCGTGCGAGAGCATCGCATCGGGGGACGACGTGGACGTGCTCGAGATCGACGGCGCGTCGAACCGCGGGATCGACGAGGTACGCGAGCTGCGGCAGAACGCGCACCTGCGTCCGACCCGCTCGCGCTACAAGATCTACATCATCGACGAGGTGCACATGCTGACCCGCGAGGCGTTCAACGCCTTGCTGAAGACGCTTGAGGAGCCGCCGCAGCACGTCAAGTTCATCTTCGCCACCACCGATCCCCAGAAGGTCCCGGTGACCATTCTGTCGCGTTGCCAGCGCTTCGATTTCCGCGGCATCTCGAGCGACGAGATCCGCAAGCAGCTCGAGAAGATCGTGGCGGCCGAAGGAGTCGCGGTCGATGGCGACGCGCTCGAGCTGCTCACGCGCCGTGCGGCCGGCTCGATGCGTGACGCCCAGTCGCTGCTCGATCAGCTGCTCGCTTTCGGCACCGACCAGGTCTCGGCCCAGGGCGTGCACCGGCTGCTGGGCACCGCCGACGAGGACCGCGTGCTGGCCCTGGTGTCCGCCCTGCTGTCCCACGACGCGGCCAGCGCCTTGCGGGCCGTCGACGCGGCCGAGACGGAGGGGGTGCAGCTGGGCGAGCTCGCCGACCAGCTCATCGAGTACTTTCGGGACCTGATGGTGCTGCGCGCGGCCGGCGACGGGGTGCGGTTGCTGAGCGTATCGGAACGGCAGAAGAGCCAGGCCCGCGCGCACGCGGGGCGCTTGCCGCTGGAGACGCTGCTGGCCGCCGCCGACATCCTCGCCGAGCTGAAGAACCGGCTGCGCAACACGAACTACGGGCGCGTGCTGGTGGATATTGCGCTGGTGCGGATCGCTCAGCTCGAGGAACTCGCCCCCCTGAGCGAGCTGGCCGAGCAGCTCGCGGCGCTCGAGGCACGCCTGGATGGAAACCCGCCCCTGGCGCAGGCCGGCTCTGCCGCCGCGCCGGCCGTATCGGCCGCGCCGGCCCCGGTCTCAAAAAAAAACTTCATAGCTCCCGCTGAGGCGACCGCAGCGGTGACGCGCGAGCCCACCGACGCGGGACATGCGCACGCGGTGCCGCCTCTGGACCCCCCCGAAGCGCAGCCCGCCAGCGCAGCGAACGCCGCACTCACGGCCGACTCCGCCACGCACCGGCTCCGTGCGATCGCGCGCGAGCTCAACCCGGTGCTCGCCGAATCGATCGCGCGCGCTCAGCTATCCGTCGGGCCGGCCCCGAACATGCTAGTTCTGTGCCTGGACGGCATGTACAATGCTCCGGGGCGGGTCAAGGAAATCGAGAACGCCCTACAACAGCGGATCGGCAACGAGTTTCGGATCCGGGTCGAGCTCAGCGGAAAGCCCGATCCGGCGACACAGCCGGCGCCCGCCCGGCGCTCCAGCTACAGCGAGCGGTTGGGCGAGGCGACCCGCGACCCACTCGTTCAAGAAGCGATGGACCTGTTCGGGGCCCGAGTCACTCGCGTCGAGGAGTCCTGACCGAGTCCTGACCGGCGCAGGGCAACCGGCAAGGGGAATCAGGCGGTGTTCAAGGGATTCGGTAACTTCGCCGAGATGCTCAAGCAGGCCAGCCGGCTCAAGCAGGAGATGGAGCGGGCCGACGACGAGCTCAAGCGGGTCGTGGTGGAGGGGTCTTCGGGGGGCGGCATGGTCCGCGTGCGCATGAACGGCAAGCAGGAGATGCTGGGCTGCGAGATCGATGCGCAGCTGGTGGCCGAACGGGACGCCGAGATGATCGGCGACCTCGTCACGCTGGCCGTGAACCAGGCGGGCGAGAAGGCCCGCGCGGCGGTGGCCGAGCGGTTCGCTCGAGTCACCGGCGGCATGAACCTCCCTGGGCTCCCCGAGATGCTCGGCGGGCTCAACGGCGGGCCGGAAGGCATTACCGGCTCGTGAGCGCCCAATTGAAGGGGTTGTGCCGTGACGACGGAGTAGGAGGACGCGGTGGGGGTCTATACCGAGACGGTCAGCCGCCTGATCGACGAGTTCGCCAAGCTGCCGGGGATCGGCCGTAAAACCGCGGAACGGCTGGCGGACCACGTACTGCGGGTCACGGAAGACGAGGCCATGCGGCTGGCGCGGGCGATCCACGACGCCAAGAAAAACGTGGGCCGCTGCCGCACGTGTTATAATTTAGCCGAA
>JBGPMX010000634.1:0-3595 GCA_041487215.1 Planctomycetia bacterium
AGCTACGGTAGGAATGGGACCGATCGGCCAGTAAAATAGCGTGTTGCGCAGTCGGCCAAGGAGTGTAGTCATGACGCGTTGGATCGGGCTGGGCTTGCTGGCGGCTCTGTTGGGTGCGGCCCTCACATGGGGGTACCTGCAATTCCAGGCCAAAGGTTCGTTCACCGTCATGGCCGTTCCGCTCGTGAACGAGCCGACCGGACCGCCGCCCAAGCTGGTCGCGGACGAGATGAGCTACGACTTCGGCCAGATGGACCAGGAGAAGCAGGCAGCCCACACCTTCGAGATCGGCAACGCGGGGCCGGGCGACCTGACGTTGAAGATCATGCGCACGAGCTGCGGCTGTACGAGCGTCCGGTTGAACGATTTGACCTGGAACCCCAAGTCCGGCGCCCCGCCGGAGGATGTGGTGCGGCTGGCGCCGAACGAGAAGGCGTCGCTCGAGATGTCATGGAACAGCGAGCTGCGCAGCGGCCCATTCAGCACCTCCGCCCAGCTCATCACCAACGATCCCGACCAGGCGGTTGCCAAGTTCGTGGTCTCCGGGCAGATCGCGCCGGTCGTCGAGCTCACGAGCCGGCAGATCAACATACGCACCACCCGGAGTGATGAGCGGACGATCGAGCGATTCCGCATCTACTCGCGCGTGATGGACGACCTCGAGCTCGCGGGCGTGGACTCGTCGAACCCGCTGATTCACGCCACGTTCACCCGGCTCGCGGAGCCGGAGCAGACGATGGAGGGGGCGCGGATCGCCTACGAGGTGATCGTCGAGATCACGCCGGGTCTGCCGCAAGGCCCGATCCACGCGCAGCTGACGCTCCACACCAACTGCGAGGGTCATACCGAAATCATGGTGCCGGTCGTGGGGCGGATTACCGGCGACGTGCTCGTCACGCCGTCCGAGGATCTCGACTTCAAGATCGTGAGCGTCTCGAGCGGAGCCACCCTCAAGCTCTTCATCAAGGTGCGCGGGGAGGAGCCCTTCGAAGTCCGTATCGGGCGTCTCCAGATCCCTGATTCGCTGCGCGATTCACTGCAGATCGATCTGGTGCCTCTGGAGAAAGGCAAGAACCGCTACCAGCTCACCGCCCAGCTCGCTCGCGGGGCGCCGGGCGGACCTTTCAAGGGGGTGCTCGAGCTGAACACCACCCACCCGAGGGATAGCGTGGTCCGGATTCCCATCCGGGGCAACGTGATCCAGTAGGGGTGACAGATCCGGTCATTTCCGCTAAGTTGTGCCGGCCCCACGAGGTACTTGTGCCATGGCGCCGCTCGAAACCGAGCGGATCCCAGGAACGCCCGGAGGGCGTTTCGTTGGAACAACGCCCCCGTCCCACTCGAAGGGAGTCACCGTGACGCCATCTCGCGCGAAGCAGTGGGTAGGAACGATCGCCCTCGCCTGCCTGGCCGCCGGGGTCGGACCCGGTTGCAACCGCGGCCACACGCCGCGCGCGGGCGCTGACGCGGCGGCCAAGCGCGACGGGCGTTCAGTTCGCGACCCCGCGTCGGCGGACAGTGCGGCGCAGCGCGCAGCGGCCGGCAGCGCCGGCGATCCGTCACGCGGCGACGCGGCGACCGCCACGGGCGAGCAAGCGGGCGAGCCGGGCAGCTTGTTTCGCGATTGGCCCGAGCCGGGAGCGGTACTCGTCTTCTCCGGGCAGCAGCACGGCTACCTGGAACCCTGCGGCTGCTCCCCGGAATTCCAGACCGGCGGGCTGGCGCGCAAAGGCGGCTTTATCGAGGAGGTGCGCGGCCGCGGCTGGAGCCTGATGCTGGCCGATCTGGGCGGCCTGCTCGAGGACCACACCAAGCAGCCGGACCCGGGGAAGTTCCTCATCGGTCCCCAGCAAGCGCAGGTCAAGCTGGAGATCACGCTGCGCGCGCTGCAGAAAATGGGCTACCCGGTCGTCGGCCTGGCGCCCGAGGACCTGTTCATCGAGAACGGGCTGGATGGCCTGGCCGGACTCCTGATCAATATCGACAACCCGCCCGAACCGCGCGAGCTGAACGCGAACCTGACGATACCGCAGGAATTCAAGGCCCCACCACTCGCGCTGTTCCGCGGCCACATCGTGCGCGAGGTCGGCTCGCTGCGCATTGGCCTGACCGGCGTGATCGGCGAACGGTTCAAGGACCGGGTCGCCGAACTCGGCTGGCGGCCGCCGCGCGAAGTTTTGCCGGCGGTGCTCGAAAAGATGAAAGGGGACTCGGATATCCAGGTGCTGCTGCTCTACGGATACCTGGACGAGGCCAAGGAGTTGGCCAAGGCGTTCGAGGACTTCGACCTGATCATCCACGCGTCCGAATACGAGGAGCCGAGCGGGCGCGCGGAATGGGCGGGCAGCACGATGCTGGTGACGGTCGGCACCAAGGGGAAGTACGCGGGCGCGGTGGGCATCTTCCCGGAGCAGCCGCGGCTTCGCTTCGAACTCGTGTCGCTCGACCAGCGCTTCGAAGAGGCGCGCGATGTCCGTAAGCTGCTCGATGATGACTACCTGCAGGCGCTGGCCGCCCTGCACCTGATCGAACAGTTCCCCAAGGTGCCCTACGACCGCAAGAACCCCGCGCTGGCATTCGTGGGCGTGGAAGCGTGCAAGCAGTGTCACCCGAATGCCTGCGAGAAATGGCAATCCACGCCGCACGCGAATGCACTCACGACGCTGGTGACCGGATGGGGCCACGACAAACAGGGCGTGCCCGGAAAGCAGGTCAACCCCGAGTGCGTGAGCTGCCACACCACAGGCTTCTTCTACGAAACCGGCTACGACGGCACGGAAAAGACCGCCGCGTTGGGGGGCAATGGCTGTGAGAACTGCCACGGGCCCGCCAGCGCGCACGTGCAGATTTACCTCAATCCCGCAGCGAGCGACGAGGAGATCAAACGGGCGAACTCGCTCGTGCACCTCGGGCCGCAGAGTCCGGAACGGAACTTGTGCACGCGCTGCCACGACGCCGAGAATGATCCGAAGTTCGAGTTCCACGGGCGCTGGGTCGATATCGAACACGCAGCCGAGGCCGCCGACGACGCCGCGCTGTGGCCCGAGATCAAAGAAAAGCTGAAGAAGTAGCCGCCCCACCTTGGGCAGCCGATCCGTAGTCCGTTCGTCTAACCGCAAGCCGAAGGCGTGCGCGTCTTCATCAGGCAGCCGTGTTCTCACCCGCACGCCTTCGGCTTGCGGTTAAACGACTGCGCCACCCAGGGTGGCGCGGGAGCGGCCGCGCCGCTCCGCTTACCCTGAGCTATCCTTACCAGAGTGCAGAACCCGGTTCCGGCCTCTTGCGGCGAACGACGCACCATGGGAACGCCCCGCTATCCTTCTCTCTACCAGCTCAACACCCGCGTCTGGCTGACCGAGTTGTCCCGTGAGCTTGGCCGGCGCGCCACGCTGGATGACATTCCCGACGCCGAGCTGGACCGCCTGGCGGCCATGGGCCTGGACTGGGTCTGGTTTCTGACCGTGTGGCAGACCGGCCTGGCGGGGCGACAGGTCTCGTGCAGCAACACGGGATGGCGCCGCGAATTCCTGGAAACCCTTCCCGACTTGTGTGACGAGGACATTCCGGGTTCCGGTTTCGCGATCACCGGGTACAC
>JBGPMX010000635.1:0-3586 GCA_041487215.1 Planctomycetia bacterium
CTGGCGGAACCGCGCGCGCCGGCGCGATCAACCGGGCGATCGCCCGCGCGGTCGGCGCGCTCGGCCTGGGCATGGGCGTCGGCTCGCAACGCATTTCGGTGGAGCACCCCGAGCTGGCCGAAACCTTCCGCGTCCGCGCGCTCGCGCCGGATATGCTCCTCATCGCCAACCTGGGCGCCGTGCAGCTCAACTACGGCTTCACGCCGGATCACTGCCGACGCCTGGTGGACTCGATCGGCGCCGACGCGCTCGCGCTGCACTTGAACCCGTTGCAGGAGGCGATCCAGCCCGGCGGCAACACCGACTTTCGCCGGCTGCTGGGCCGCATCGCCGACGTCTGCGCCGCCGTCCGGGTGCCCGTGCTGGTGAAGGAGGTTGGCTGCGGTATCTCGGGTGACACGGCGCGGCGGCTCGTCGCGGCCGGTGTCGCGGCGGTGGACACCGGCGGCGCGGGCGGGACGTGCTGGACGGACATCGAGGGGCGGCGCACCACCTCGCCAGTCACCCGTGCCATCGCCGAGACCTTCCGCGAGTGGGGCATTCCGACCGCCGAGTCCATCAGCATGGTGCGTGCGGCGTGCCCGCAGGCCAAGCTGATTGCGTCGGGCGGCCTGCGCAGCGGCCTGGATGTGGCCAAGTGCCTGGGCCTGGGCGCCGACGCCGCCGCCGTGGCCGGCCCCGTGCTGCGCGCCGCCGTACAATCCGCCGACGCGGTCCAGCAGCTGCTCGCGCGCATGATCGCCGAGCTCAGGCTGGCGATGTTCTGCACCGGCTCGGCCCGCCCCGCCGACCTGCGGCGCGCGCTCAAGCCGGTCGGCGCGCCCCCGAGTCGCTCGCCGGTCTGATGCGGCGTGCCGACTTCCGCCCTCTCATGCGATGCGCACGCCCGGCTGCAGCGGGCGCGGATCACGCAGCCGGCGCGCGTGCAACCGGATCGCTTCGGCCAGCTGATCCGGCGCGCTGATGCCCTCGAGCACCACGCGACGCAGCCGCCGGTCGTGCGAGAGAACCTCGACCGATCCGACGTCGAAGAAGCGGTCGAAGAGGTTCTGACGCACCCGCACATCGTCCACTCGTGCCAGCTCGAGCTGCTCCTTGTGCCGGCTGAAGCAGCCGGTCTCCAGGAACAGCCGGCGGTTGCTCAGGCGGTAATGCACGCTGGCACAGCGCTTGACGATGCGGGAGAGCTCCACCAAGACGGCCAGGGCAAGCACCACCAGGAACGCCCAGAATGCCCCGTACGAGCCACGGACCAGCGCGAGCACGGATGCGACCAGGCAGAACGCGACGATGCCGAGCGCGGCCGCGACGCTGGCGAACATAGCCCTGGGCGTGAACCCCCCTTCCCAAAGCTCGTGCTCGTCGGCGTCGCCGCCGGCCGCCGCGGGCCCGAGCGTTGTTGCGGCGGCCGGTGGCTCGACGCGATCCCCCTCGTCCGCCGGGTAGGGATGGAAGACCGCGTCCGGTTCGGCGTCGTGCCGCTCGCGTGCCACGCGGGTGCCGCAGTGGTGGCAGTAACGAGCTTCTTCAACCAGTGTTACCGCACAGTGAGGGCAGAACATGGCTCGCTCGAAACACGTCCGGCTCACGCGTCGCCAGCGCTTGTTCCATGACGCGCCGGGCTTGCGTTACGAATTGGGCTCGGGGGCGGGGACCGGTTCGTACTGATCGTGATAGCGGTCGATGGCGACGTCGGGGTCCATGTTGAAGAGCGCCCGCCCCTCGGTAATCCACTGGCCGCGATCGTAATTGAAAAGCGCGGTGGCGTCGCGCATGTTGGAGACATTCGGGTTGTCTTCGAGCCCGCCGCCCGGAATGGCCTCGAACCGAACCGTGATCCCGACGAACGCGGCCATATCACCCGACTGCCGGTTGCGCACGAACCGCACCCCGTCGCTCCATTCGATGTCCAGCCAGCGCAGGCCGTGCGGCTTGCCGGTGCCGCGCGCCAGGTCGTCGAACTTGGCCTCCATACGCTCGCGCTGCAGGTGGAAAAGCTCACGCGCGCGCTCGGTCCGGATGTCACGGAGCACCTCGCGCGCGGGACGCCAGGCGAACGCGGCCAGCACGACACCAATCACCGCCACTCCCGCCAGGATCCATGGCCACATGATGCTGCTCCCCGGGACGATCCCTGGTCCTCGGCGAAATGAACGCTCGGCGCTTATCCGCTCCGTCCGACCGCCACGTCGATTCTACCGGCCCGCCGGAGCGAGCGGCAAGGGAGAGCAAGAACGGGTCGTGGGTCAGTTTGAAATGCGATTCCCCGCTGTCGCCCCCTGGCGTGCGAATACGAGGATCGCCACCAGGCCGGCCGCCAGCCAGATCGCCCAGCGCATGTGCCTCAGCTGAATTGCCGCGCGGGCACGCCACGACGGGATCGGCTCGGCCACGTAGACCGACGGAATCGGCTCCTTGAACTGCGCGTTGCCGGGAATCGTCCAGTACAGCTTGTCCAGCCCTTCACCACCCTGTCCGCGTACGACGAGGCGGTGGAAACCCGGTCGCAGCCGCACCGCCTGAGCTCGGGGGGCCTCGCCGCCGCCAAAGAGGGGCACGTCGTCAAGCAAGAACACCGTGCGGAACGGCCCGACAGCGTAGAGGACGTAGTCCCCGCCTTGGGAAGCGTCTCCGCCGAGCGGTGCATACAAGGTTCCGATGCGGTCGCCGTGCGCGTCGGCCGCCAGCCGGGCGTACGGGTCGGGAACGAGAGTACCGCCGGGGCTTGCCGCGGCCACGGCCGGAGCCGAGCCGATGAGCACGCGTTCGGCCGCAGACGGCAGCGCACACGTCAGGACGAGCGCGCTTGCCATGGCGAGCTGCCAGGCCGGCAGCACGGGCAGCAGGCCGCGGACCGCACCGCGCGGCAGCCGGAGCGATCGAACCGCCAGAGCGAACCCGCCTGCGACGCCGGTGGCCAGTGCGCCGAGCAGCGCGACGACGGCGGGCCGCCAGCCCGGCTCGAGCCGCCAGAGGCGAACCGCGAGCAGGTCGGGAAAATCGATGCTCGCGCTCGCCCATGGCCCGGTCTGCGGCACGTAAATCCATTCGTTCTCATTCCCGGCGATGGCACCGCCGAACAGGCGTTCGCCAATCGGGTTGCTCAGCACGCCACAGAGCTGGACGGCCAGGCTGGCAGCGAGCAGGCCGGCGACCGTCAGGCGAAGGGCGGCCGGGCGTTCGCGCCAGTCGGCGAACACCCAGGCCCACGGCAGCGCCAAGAGCGGCATCGCAGGCACGAGCAGCCGCGGGCCCCAGCTCCACGCACCGTGCCAGGTCCACCAGCACGACACGACGACCAGGATCGTCGCGGTGAGCAGCGCGAGCAGCCGTCCCGCTCGCGGGGCACGCCGCACCAGCCAGGGGAGCAGGACGAGGCCAGCCGCGGCCGCGGGGGCGAACCAGACCAGGCCTTTGCCGGGCGAGAGCAACAGCCCGTAGAGGCCGATCCAGACGGGCGTTGTGAACGCCTCGTCGGCGTAAGAGCCCCAGAAGAAGGGGTCGCCGCGCCGAGAGTTGACCCAGGCGGCGAAGCCGACTCCCACAACGGCTCCGAGAGCGAGCCACGCCGTGTGCCGCCACGCGC
>JBGPMX010000636.1:0-3584 GCA_041487215.1 Planctomycetia bacterium
ATCACGCCCGGCTCCATGCCCCCCGTCTCGACGAACCTGGCCGAAGAAGGGGTGCTGATCCAGCATTTCCGGCTGGTCCAGAGCGAGCAGTCGAGCGAGGCGGAGCTGCGCAAGCTGCTCACGCGGGGCCCCTACCCCTCGCGTTCGGTGCACGAGAACCTGGCGGATATTCACGCCCAGGTCGCGGCGAACCAGGCGGGGGTGGCGCAGCTGCTCGACATGGTGGACGCGCACGGGCAGGGCGTCGTCGCAGACTACATGCGACACATCCAGCGCGCGGCCGAGAACAAGGTGCGTGCCGCGCTCGGGAAGCTTCCACCCGGAGAACGTCGCTTCACGGACCACCTGGACGACGGCGCGCCGATCGCCGTGACGATCACGGTGCGGCACGGCGATCAAGCCGGCCCACGCGGCAGCGCGGCCACGGTCGACTTCCACGGCACGGGGCCCGTGCTGCGCGGGAACCTGAACGCCAACAGCGCCATCGTCGCCAGCGCGGTCATTTACTGCTTCCGCTGCCTGATCGACGAGCAGATTCCGCTCAACTCCGGAATGCTCGCACCGATCGACATCCTCCTGCCCGCGAACTGCCTGCTCAACCCGACCCCCGACCCGGATCCGGCGCGTGCCCCCGCCGTGGCAGGGGGCAACGTCGAGACGTCGCAGCGCGTGGTGGACGTGATCTTCGGGGCGCTCGGCGTCGTGGCGGCAAGCCAGGGGACAATGAACAACTTCCTGTTCGGCCGCTCGGCCACACCCGGCCGGCCCGGTTTCGGCTACTACGAGACGATCGGCGGCGGCGCGGGAGCCGGGCCGGACTGCGACGGCGCGGACGCGGTACACACGCACATGACCAACACCCGGCTCACGGACCCCGAAGTCCTTGAGGACCGCTACCCGGTCCGGCTGGTTCGCTTCGAGATCCGGCGCGGGGCGGGGGGCGGCGGTCGCCGCCGCGGCGGGGACGGGATCGTGCGCGAAATCGAGTTCCTCGATCCGCTCGAAGTCTCGCTGGTAACCTCGCGCCGCACCACGCGGCCGTATGGCGTGGCGGGAGGACTTCCCGGCGCCGCCGGGCGCAACCTCCTGAGACGCGTGGGGGCAACGGACTACGCAGAACTGCCGGGCATCGTGCAGCTGACGGTCGCGGCCGGTGACACGCTCCGCATCGAAACGCCCGGCGGGGGCGGCTGGGGTACGCCACCTTCCTGACGGCGGGAACGGACTCGTGCTCCGTCTTTCTTCGACCATGGGCGAGGTGACCGCAACTCCCGGGGAAGCACCGAGATCCTTCGCTGTGCTCGTGCTTCGCTGGCTCAGGATGACAGCGCTGGCGGCTGGCCCTTCGCTCTCTGCCCTCTCATCTCTCAGCTCTGCGCGCCTTGCTCGCGCGCGCGGCACTTCATGAAGTAGCGCTGCACTTCGGGCACGCACGACTGGCCGTCGCCCGCTCGCACGGCACAGCAGGCTTCGGGTGATTTCGCCTTCGCCAGGAGTGCTCGCGTCCGGGTGGCCCCCCCCTCCTGCACGTCCTGCTCGATGTCGTCGCGCGTGAACTCGAAGCACGCGCAGATGGGAGCCGTCGGGTCCTTCGGATAAATCGGCGCCCGCAGGGAGCTGGAATCCACGGTGCGGCCGAACTGATCGAAATAGACGACGTCGCACCATTCGTAGCGGCAGAAGAATCCGGATTCGGCAAGCTTGTCGAGTGCGTCGGGCAAGAGCCGTGCACGCAGCGTCTCCGGGCCGACCGGCGTACCCGGCGACTCACAGCGTGGGCAGCGCGTCTCGCCCGCGTCGGGCTCGCGTGTGAATGCCTTGTTCATGTGCGTTCCACTCGTGGGTCCCTCATTCCATTAGAGTATCAAGGAGGGCATCCGGCAACGGATGGAGCCCGAGAAGCGTCCGGCGTGCCCCCCGGCTCAGCCGTTCCTCCGACCGCGAGTCGCAGCGGTCCCCTGCGCTGCCCACCGCCCTTTCCGGTTCATCCGTTCCGCGCTTTCGGAGGGCGGCCCCCTCTCTCGCTCACCCGCCAAGGACTGGAAACTCGCCCGTTTTCCGTTAGGCTGGTCCGGTGTGACTTCCCACGCGATCCCCCCTTGCTCCTCGAGGAACTTCTCATGAGAAATGCCCCGCTCCTCCTCGCCTGGCTCCTGGCCGTCTCCACTCCGGCTCTGGCGGCGGGCGAGCCCGGCATGCCGCCCACCGTCGCGCCGGGCGCGAAACTCGAAGTCGCCTACGACGAATCCGACGGCGCCAAACGGTTCTTCGAAGGACCGAGCTACAACCCGAAGAGCGACACGCTCTACTTCACCGCATTCGGCAAGGACAACACCCAGATCCTGAAGCTCGATGCCGCCGGGCGCGTGGGCGTGTTTCTGGACAAGACCGACGGAATCAACGGCACCTTCCTGTCGCGGCGCGGCGGTCTGCTTGGCTGCCAGGGGAATCAGGGACGCGTCGTCCGCATTCCGCTCGACGCCAAAACCGTCAGCGACATCCAGGTAGTCGCCGACAAGTTCGAGGGCAAGAAGTTTACGGCACCGAATGACATCGTCGAGGACTCGCGGGGCGGAATCTACTTTACCGACCCGGACTTCAAAGAGAAGAAGGCGAGCGCCGTCTATTACGTCACGCCGGACGGCCAGGTCCAGCGCGTGATCACGGACATGCAAATCCCGAACGGCATCTACCTCGCCAAAGGCGCGCTCACCCTCTGCGTCTCCGACAGCGCGGCCAAGAACATCCGGGCGTACCCCAGGGACCCGGTCAGCGGCGCCGTGAACCAGAAGGCGGGCCGAGTCTTCTTCGACGCCAAGACCGAGAACCAGGCGGACCCCGATGGCATGACCATGGACGAGCGCGGCAACATGTACTTCACCGGACGCGGCGGCATCTGGGCGACGGATCCGGGCGGCCAACCGCTGGGATTCATCCCCATCCCCGAGTTCTGCTCCAACTGCACCTTCGGGGGCCGCGACGGCCGCACGCTCTACATGACCTGCCAGAACCGGCTGTACAAGCTGGCCATGAACGTGCGCGGCTGGGAGATCGCCGCGCGGCACGAGCTCCAGGCCAACGAGCCGCTCCGGTTCCAAAAGACCGAGCTCGACGCCACGCTGCGCTCCGAAGGAGTCGCGCTCGCGGACGTGAACCGGGACGGCAAGCTCGACATCCTGGCCGGCGACGTCTGGTACGAAGCCCCGGACTGGAAGATGCACGAGATCCGCGCGCCGGGCGTGTACGACTACACCAAAGGGTACAGCCGCAGCTTCGCCTGCTGGTCCGAAGACTGGACGGGTGACGGCTACCCGGACCTGATTGTCATCCCGTTCCCCGGCGAACCGGCCCACTGGTACGAGAACCCCAAGGGAAAACACACGGATGAAAATGGCAAACCGATCCACTGGAAGGAGCACCCGCTCTGGCACAGCGCCTGCAACGAGACGCCAACGTACAAGGACCTGCTGGGCACGGGCAAGAAGCAGCTGGTGATGGCCTGGCAGCCGCCCGGCAAGGAGAACGAGGGAATCCTGGCGTACTTCCTGCCGCCCAAGAACGGCCAGGGACTGTGGGAGGAGTTC
>JBGPMX010000637.1:0-3552 GCA_041487215.1 Planctomycetia bacterium
CCGCCGCGGCGAACGCGCCGGGGGACCGAGCGGGCGGGGATCATGGCTGCGGCTCCCAAAAAAATCAAGCGGAGGATCCGGCACATCCGGGCTAAGCCAACCCCTCATGCCGCTCGGAGGCCTTGCTCTGTTTCGTCGTTCCTGATAGCGTGTCCGGCGCATGGCGAGCCCGTCGAAAAACCGGAACAGGGCAAGCCTCTCTCTCTCCCTTCAGAAGTACACGGGACCCGGCAGCGGCGTCGTCCGCGCGCGTGGTTGCAATCCCGCTTTCGCGATTTACAATGGAACGGTCTGTCCGAGCGATTCTGCCTTAGCCTAGATGCCGCCGTGACTTCGAGCGACGGGCTCGGCGGGAAAACCAGGAGGGTTCGGCGTACTCAGGGACGGGTGGGGCAGCGCAAGCCGAACGATCTTGCGACGACCCTTTTTCACGCCCCGCCGGCTTGACGCCCGCGGGCCGTGTCACCCGGAGATCCAAGCCGTGCAAGAGTATCTGAACCTGGAAGAGGCGGCCCGCGTGCTGGGGATTACCAGGGAAGAACTGAACCAGAAGGCGCAGCGCCGCGAGATCCGGGCCTTCGCCGATCGCGGGACCTGGAAGTTCCGCAAGCAGGACGTCGAGGAGCACGCCCGGCAGGCGGGCATCGGCAGCGGCGCCGAAATCGTGTTCGGCTAACTCGACGACGCGCTTCCCGAGCTCGACGCGACCGGCTCGAGCGACCAGATCCTGCTCGGCGAGCCGGGACTCGAGGACGCCGGGCCGACCAGCTCCCCCGCCCGTGTCATCGGCATGGACGAGCAGGGCCGGACCCCGAGCGACAGCGACGTCCGGCTCGTACCGGACCAGTTCAAGCAGGGCAGCGACAGCGACGTCAAGCTGGTCGGGGCCAATAAACCGCCCAGCGACAGCGACGTCAAAGTCATTCCAGCGGCCAGTGCGGAGCCGAGCGACAGCGATGTGAAGCTGAGCGTGCCGACGCCGACCGACAGCGATGTGCGGCTCGACCGTGCCAAGTCGACGGGCGGGCAGACGGCTGCCGGGGCGACGCAAGGCCTCCCCGTCTTTCCCGAGCTCGAGGAAGAGCTATCGATCGCGCCGGGATCGAGCGGCGAGCAGCCGATCCTGGAACAGGACAGCGACTTCGAGCTCAAGCCGGGTGCGACGGGGGGCAAGGGGAGCGACAGCGGTATCACACTGGCGCTCGACGACAACGTCGGCCTAATGCCGGAGGATATCCAGCTCGCGCCCAAGCCGGCCCAGAGCGACGTCACCGCGCACTCGCCGAGCGCCAGCGGTGTCAACCTGGGCAGCCCCGCGGACAGCGGCATCGCGCTCGACAAACAGCAGCCGCTCGCGGGGAAGTCGGGCCGCGGCCTGCCGGTACCCGAGGCGCCGGCCAAATCCGGCGGCGATATCTTCGAGACCGACTTCGAGGTCCCCGTGCTCGACAGCGACGATGAGCTCGGGCTCTCGGGCGAGGCGCCGACGCAGCAGCTCTCCGCCGACTCCGACTTCGAGCTGTCCGGGTCGGGAGTGAAGATCGGCGCGGCCGACAGCTCCAGCCACGTGCTGTCGCTCGAGGGCGAGGAGGACGTCGACGAGAGTGCCGCCACCAACATGGCGGCGAGCCCGGTCGAGGAGGAGTGGGAGGAGGAACCCGACGCGGCGGCGGAATTCGCCGAGGACAGCGAGGAACATCCCGGCGGCCGGGGGCTTCCCGCCGCGGAAGACTCCGGGACCTCCGCGCCGGCGGTGGTGACGAGTGCCGCCGAGCCGGAGTGGGGAGTCGGCTCGATCATCAGCCTCTCTTTCTCGGCCCTGATCATGGTCGTACTCGGCGTCGTCATGCTCGATCTCGTACGCACGACCTGGGGCTGGGAGGACGGCGTGCAGCTCTATTCGAGCCCGATCCTGAGCGGTCTGCAGAAAGTGCTGCCCTGGGGTTGAGTACACGTCGCTGCACCACCCTGCGGTAAGCGGGCGAGCAGCTTGACGGAGTGGTCTGACAAAGTAGTCCTCACGCTCCGCGTGAGGCTTTCGTCACGCGGAGCGTGACGGCTACAGTGCCGGGGCGTAACAGGGAGGAGTGCGCTATGGTGTGCCGTGTGCGAAGTCTGCTGGCGTGCGCAGCGATCAGTTGGCTCCTGCCGGCGACCGGCTGTGCCCTCGTACCCAAGTCCAGGCTCACCGCCTGCCAGTGCTACAACCGCGAGCTTACGGCCAAGAACCAGCAGCTGCTGAGCCAGTACGAGAACCTGCGGCTGAACAACCAGGAGCTCGCCGACAAGAGCCTCGACGCCGAGAAGCGGCTGGCCTCCCAGGACCAACTGCTCACCGGTTTCCGCGAGCGCGTCGCCGACCACCAGCAGGAACTCGACGAAGTCCGTTCGCGCTACGCCTCGTCGCTCGACCAGGGCGGCGGCCGGCTGCCGCGTGATGTGCGCGACCAGCTCCGCCAGTTCGCCGCACAGTATCCGGATTTCGTCGAAGTTGATCCGGACGGCAACGTCAGCAAGTTCAAGTCCGACGTGCTCTTCCCCACCGGGCAGGCGGATCTCACCGAGGAGGGCCGCGCCGCGCTGCACGACTTCGCCGCCATCATGAGCGGCCCCAACGCGCAGAACCTTAACATCACCGTCGTCGGGCACGCCGATGAACGGCCGATCGTGCGGGACGCGACACGCCAGAAGTACCCGACCAACTGGGAGCTCAGCGCGCACCGCGCCATCGCGGTCGTGCAGTACATGCAGCAGATGGGCGTCGAGCCGCAGCGGCTGGGCATGGCGGGCTATGCCCAGTACCAACCGGTGGCCGCCGGCCGTACGCAGGAAGCGCTGGCGAAGAACCGCCGCGTCGAGATCTTCGTCTCCGCCCCCGACGCACTCGTCATCGGCCGCACCGAGGCCGCCAGCCGTTACTGATCGCGCGCCGCTCGGGCGCCAGGCGGCAGTTCACGCGGGAGTGTGCCCCCGACAAGGTTGGCTCGCCACTCCGCGGCGAACAAAAGCCGTCGGCTCCTGTCGCTCCTGACCCTTGCCCCTTCATGCCTAGCTTCCTCGGGGTAAACCCGGCGCCGCGCGGCCGCGGCTCACCCCTGACCCCTACCATCCGGTACTGGGTCAGTTTGGCTGATACCCCCCTTCCCCCCCTTGCTAAGGGGGGGACAACGGGGGGTCGTTCCTCAAACTGACCCAGTACCTTCCATCCCCCTACCTGGCATTGCGTGCCGCCGGCTCCTTTGCCAAACTGAACAGTCTCGGTCCTTCCTGACAAAGCCCATCAAAACGCTACGGATCGTGGTCGAACGGGCGAGCGAGCGACTATAATCTTCTGAGACGCATCGCTGGCGGCCGGGTGCGACAGCGGGTGGCGATCGCAAGCCGCTCGTCGGACGGCACGGGCGGCAGCGTTGTCGGCCCGTGGGATAGCCGCCTGCCGCGTGTTTCACCCCCCGCCCCGAGCGTTTCTCAGGCAAATCACCCGAGGACAAACGTGCCCAGCACGCAAAGCACTCTCTGGTTGGGGACGGCCCTGGCCGCGGTGGCCCTGGC
>JBGPMX010000638.1:0-3548 GCA_041487215.1 Planctomycetia bacterium
CGAGCTCGACGCGTCGGAAGAGGTCCCTGCCGATGCGCCACGCATCGCGGTCCGAGCCGGCGTGATCCACACGGCCGGCGGCGAGCCGATCCCGGACGGCCTGGTTGTCGTCGAGAACGGCCAGGTGCTCTACGTCGGTGCGGCCGACGGCTTCGAGATCCCCGAGGGGACCCCGCTGCTCAAGGCGGCCGCGGTCACCCCCGGCCTCATCGATGCGCACACGGTCGTCGGCGTCTCCGGTAGACTCAACATCCCGGCCGACCAGGATCAGGACGAGCTGAGCGATCCGAACCAGGCGGACGCGCAGATCCTGGATAGCTTCAACCCCGCCGAGCCTCTCGTCGCGTTCGCGCTCCAGCACGGCGTGACCATCGTGCAGGCGTTCCCCGGCCGCGCCAACGCCATCGCCGGGCAGGCGGGCATCTTCCGCACGTCAGGCAAGACGGTCACGTCCATGACCGTGCGGTTTCCGTCCGCGGTCGTGTTCAACCTGGGCGAGGTCCCGAAGAGCGCGCACGCGGGCAAGCCCCCCGCCACGCGAATGGGAACTGCAGCCCTCATCCGGAACGCACTCCAGGCGGCCGCCAACTACCGGGACAAGCAGAAGTCCGCAACGGACGCGGCGGCCGACCGGAACCAGAAGCACGAGGCGTTGGGGCTCGTGCTGGACAAGAAGGTGCCGGCCGTGTTCAGCGCCCACCGCTCTGATGACCTTGTCACCGCGCTGCGTCTCACGCGCGACTTCCAGCTGCGCGGGGTGCTCGACCTGGCCACCGAGGCCTACCTGGTCGTGGACGACGTGGCAGCCGCGCACGTCCCGGTGCTCGTGCACCCGACCATGCAACGCATCGGCAGTCCGGAGACGATGAACGGCTGCCTGGGCAACGCGGCCCGGCTAGCCGACCGCGGCATTCCGATCGCCATCGGCTCGGCCTTCGAGGCGTACGTTCCCAAGACGCGCGTCCCGCTCTACGAGGCGGCGATCGCCATGGCGAACGGACTGGGCTACGAGCGGGCGATACGCGCCATCACGCTCGACGCCGCCCGGATCCTCGGCATCGACCAGAAGTACGGCAGCCTCGAGAAGGGAAAGGCGGGCGATCTCGTTCTCTACGACGGCGATCCCTTCGAGTACGCCACGCACGTGCTCTACGTGATCATGGACGGCAAGGTCGTGTACGACCGCGCCGCCGCGCTGAAGAAGCCGCGCGGAGGGGACGACGGGGCGTGGGAGATGAGCTGCTGCGAGCAGAATTATTGAAACCAGGCGCGTCACGCTTTCGAGCCTGACTGGCGGGCCGCGTGCGGCGCGTGTCGGACTACTATCTCGCGATTGCATCGCGAACTGCGCGCATTTTTCGTTGCGGCGCCCGACGTCTCTGATTGAAGGCGGCCAATCGGCACCCGCCTGCGGCTGGCGGTTCAACGATCTACGTCACCGTTCCATTACACGACCGGCTCGTCGCGGTGCTTGTCGGCGTCCGACAGGGAATTGATCTGAGCGGCGTCGGCGGAACCCGGTGTGACGCCGCCGTTTCCTCCCGGCGAAGTGGCACCGGGCGTGCCGGTGCCCGCGGTGTTCGGCGCGGCCGAAACGTCCGCCGGCGGGCTCGTGGGCGGCTCGAACTTCGGAGCCCGCGGCGCTACCGATTCGGTCGAGCGCGGCAGCTCGTGGTGCTGGTACGAGGAGCCCTCGTCGAACCCCTCCTCGATGCCCCGGATGCCCTTTTTGAATTCGGTGACGCTCTTGCCGAGCGATCGGGCCACCTCGGGCAGCCGTTTTCCGAAAAGAAGCAGGGCGACCAGGCCGACGACCAGCATCTCGCCGTAGCCCATGCCACCTAAAAACGCCAGGAGCGGGTTCATAGTCATCTCTCGCTGTGTGTTACTCGCCTGGGCGAACAGGCCCGGGCGAGGGACGACTGTCCAAACACTCGGGGTTCTACGAGCGGAGCGTTCTGGGGGTTCGTGAGCGGGCGGCGGGGACGGGGCTACTTCGGCTGATCTTCCACTTTCTCTTCGATCTTCTCCGGTTCATCCTCGCCGGTTCCATCGGCGATCCCCTTCTTGAACTCGGTCACGCTGCGGCCGAGCGAGCGCATCATGCCGGGGAGGCGGTTACCGAAGAGCAGCAGCACGACGCCGCCGACCACCAGCCACTCCATGGGCGCAAAGAACATACCAAGTAGCACCGGAAATTCATGGAGCATCGGTTTTATCTCCCCAGGGCTCGGCAGATGCGCGCCAAGGCACGATCTACTCCGCAGGCATGGGACACCCCGAGCCAGCCCGAGCGATCGGCAACAGGCACACCCACACCTCGCTCGGCTACACGACTATTCTATCCACCGGATGCCCCGGGAGAAAGCAACAAAGTGGAGTGTGCCGATCTGTAGCTGGTGAAAAAGGGGGGCACACCCCGAGTCTTCGAAGGGCGTGTTTCGGCGCACCGTGTAGGCGGGCCTCTCCAAGGCCGCTTCAGCGTTTCGGAGAAACGCTGCTACACCCGCTCGGCGCCGATCCACACGCCCTGCGCGAACTCTCAGGGACGCACCACCCAATGAAGACACTACCACTGCGGCCGCGTTTGCTCATGGGGTGCGGCGCGGGGCCTGCCCGGTACGCGGCTCCGGGTTCCGCGCGGCGCTCGACGAGAGCGATTGGATCGGCAGGAAGCGGTAATAGACCTCGAGGCATAGCGTGGCGCTGGCGGTGGCGTAGATTCTGCCCCCCTGGTTGCCCCACGGATCACTCGGATCCCAGCTCCCCGCGGCGTGCCCGTCGCGCCGCTGGTGAGCCACGAGCGGATCACGCACGGCAGCGTTCCAGCGCTCCCAGTGCGTGCCGCCGACCTGATAGCTGCCGACCGTGCCGTAGTACCAGTAGTAGAAGTTCTGGCGTCCCCACTGCGGCAGGTAGGTCATCAGGTAATCGGCCGCCTCGCGAACGGCGGCGTCGTCGGGCGCTGCACCCAGGAAGAGCCGGCAGACCAGCGCCTCGGCGGTCATGGTCGGTGTCGGCGCTTCGCCGGGCTGATACGACGCCAGTCCGCGGGCGGTGCCCGAGCTGACGAGCGGCAACCAGCCGCGTGCTCTCTGCCACGCGGACACCGGCACCGCGACGCCCGCCAGCTCGGCCGATTTAAGCGCCATGAGCTGCCAGCCGTAGACGCTGGTATCGCCGTACTGACCCGGCTCGTAGCGCCAGCCGCCGCTCAGGGGGTTCTGGGCCGCGACGATGAAACGCACCGCGCGCTCGACCGGCTCGCGCAGCTGCGCGTCGCCGGTCATGCCCAGCGCCTCGCTGACCGCCAGCGTGGCGATGCCGTGCGAGTACATGCGGCCGGTGCCGCGCAGGTCGCCGTCGGGCTTCTGCTGGCTCAGCAGCCAATGGAGCCCGGCCCAGACCTGCTCGGTGTACGCGCCGGACTGGTGGGTGTTGCCAGCACCCAGAAACGCGAGCAGCGCCATGCCGGTCGTGGCGCAGTCGTCGCGGTACTGGGCGGCCGGGCCCTCGCAACGGTTGTTCGCGGGGCAGTGGGTGCTGAA
>JBGPMX010000639.1:0-3547 GCA_041487215.1 Planctomycetia bacterium
CCCGAGCGAGGACGCACGGGGCGATGTCCGCCGCATGGCCAAGCGACGAAGCGGTGACCCCGAATACGATGGCTAGCGTAGACGCCCTTCCCAACGCAGCCTCCTTTCACGTCCCTGTGAATACCTGCGTTTCGCTCTGTCCGGTGGCGCAGCTCGGCTTCGGTTCTCCGACCGCCATCCGGGCGATCGCGCACCCAGCCCATGGCCTCAGCCATGGGCGCGGTGATAGCAACGAGACGGTTAGGGAAAGGGAGGAGAGTGTGCCGTAAATATCCAGATTGACCCGGGGGGTCAAGAGAACTTTGGCAAATCGTAAGCCTTTTTTCTTGACCGCGGCGCGCCAGCTCTCCTAGAATGGCCACACAATCTGGTAGCCATCTTATCCAGAGTGGCCGAGGGACGGGCCCTGTGACGCCACAGCAACCGGTCGAGCGCCCCGCTCGATGCAGGTGCTAACTCCCGCCCGAAAGTGTCGGGCAGAGATAAGATAAAGAGCAACGCAAAGCCTCTTCTTATCTTTCCCTGGAAGGGGCTTGATGCGGCCCTGACTGGAACGCGGCCGAATGTCGTTCGGACCCCGCCGGTCACCCCGTCAGCCTTCTCTCCACGCCCCACCCATTTCGGATTCGCTGGTTAAGATCGCCGCGACGCGTTGCGTCTTGCATGCGCTCGCGCGGAGCTCGGCGACGACGCGACGGAGCCGGCTGCCCGATCGATCGGCCTGCTCGAGCGAAAGGACCCCCGACGATGCAGCAGCGACTAGTGCGTGGCCTGAAGTGTCGCCTGTGCGGCACCGAGTATCCCAAAGAGGCGAACAATTTCTGCCCCGATGACTTCGGGCCGCTCGAGGTCGACTATGACTACGACGCCATCACCCGAGCGATGGGGCGGGAGAAGATCGCCGGGCGACCGGCGACGATGTGGCGCTTCCGCGAGCTGCTGCCGGTCGACGGGGAGCCGACCG
Source organism: Planctomycetia bacterium (assembly GCA_041487215.1). GTDB lineage: Bacteria > Planctomycetota > Planctomycetia > JALXBF01 > JBGPMX01 > JBGPMX01. Next base: position 965 of record JBGPMX010000639.1, read on the forward strand.
TGGGCTTCCGGGTCGGCGGCACCCCGCTCCTCCGGGCCGACCGCCTGGCCGCGGCGCTGGGTGTCGATGAGCTCTATGTGAAGAACGACGCCGTCAACTTCCCCACGCTCTCGTTCAAGGACCGCGTGGTCGCCGTGGCGCTGAACACGGCCAAGGAGTTCGGCTTCCAGGTCGTCGGCTGCGCGTCGACCGGCAACCTGGCGAACAGCGTGGCGGCCAACGCAGCGGCCGCCGGCCTCACCAGCTACATCTTCATCCCGGCGAACCTCGAGCGCGCGAAGATCTTGGGAACGCAGATCTACGGCGCGAACCTGATCGGCGTGCGCGGCACCTACGACGAAGTGAACCGGCTCTGCACCCAGGTCGCTTTCCGCCACGGCTGGGGCTTCGTCAACATCAACCTGCGCGCCTACTACGCCGAGGGCTCGAAGACGATGGGCTTCGAGATCGCCGAGGCGCTCGGCTGGCGGCCCCCCCAGCATGTCGTCGTCCCCATGGCCGGGGGAAGCCTGATCTGCAAGATCGAGAAGGCATTCCGTGAGATGCACCGCGTGGGTCTCATCGCCGACCCGAGCTCGAAGATCTACGGCGCCCAGGCGGCGGGCTGCAACCCCATCGTGCGCGCGGTGCACGAGGGCTCGGACACGATCCGCCCGGTGCGGTATCCCAACACCATCGCCAAGAGCCTGGCGATCGGTGACCCGGCCGACGGGTTCTTCGCGCAGGAGGTGATCCGGAAGTCGGGCGGCTGGGCCGAGGACCCGAGCGACCCGGAGATCGTCGCCGGCATGCGGCTGCTGGCCGAAACCGAGGGGATCTTCGCCGAGACGGCGGGCGGCGTGACCGTGGCGGCGGCCAAGCGGCTCATCGAATCGGGCCGCATGCCGCGCGACGAATCGATCGTGCTCTGCATCACCGGTAACGGCCTCAAGACCCAGGACGCGGTCGCCGGCGCGCTGGGGGAGCTACGCATCATCGGGCCGTCGCTCGCCGAGTTCGAATCGCTGGTCGAGCCTGCGGACGCCGTGGCGGCCGGGTAGGACTCCGTCACTCTTGGATGGATATTGGATCGGCCCTTAGTTTCCCTCATGGAGAAGCGATGGCAGTCAGAGTCATGATCCCGACGCCGCTGCGCCAGTACACCGCGGGAAAAGACTGGGTCGAGGCGAGCGGCGCCACCGTGCAGGAAGTGCTGGCGAACCTGGTCGCGCAATACGCCGCGCTGACCGACCGTCTGCTCGACGGCGGCAAGCTGCGCCGTTTCGTGAACCTTTACGTGAACGATGAGGACGTCCGCTACCTCAAGAACCTCGATACGCCCGTCCAGGACGGCGACGAACTGAGCATCATCCCCGCCGTGGCGGGGGGCTGAACCACGAGCGATTTATGAGCGTTTCTTCGAACCACGCGCTGCCCGGCACGAGCCCGGCCGGCACGCCGCTGGACCGCTACAGCCGGCAAATGATCTTTCCCGGGATCGGCGTCGACGGCCAGCGCCGGCTGCTCGCAAGCCGCGTCACGCTCTGCGGCTGCGGCGCGCTCGGCACCGTGCTCGCCGGGCTGCTCGCCCGCGCCGGCGTGGGCCACCTGCGCATCGTGGACCGCGACTTCATCGAACTGCACAACCTGCAGCGCCAGATTCTGTTCGACGAGAACGACGTTCGCGAGGGGCTGCCCAAGGCCGAGGCGGCTGCGCGCAAGCTCCGTGCCATCAACTCCGATATCGCCATCGAGTCCGTGGTCACCGACATCGACCACACGAACATCCTGGAGCTGACCGCGGACGCCGACCTGATCCTGGACGGCACCGACAACTTCGAGACCCGCTACCTGATCAACGACGCCGCGGTGAAGCAGGGCAAGCCCTGGGTGTACGGCGGCTGCATCGGCAGCCACGGCCAGACCATGACCATTATCCCCGGGGAAACCCCCTGCCTGCGCTGCGTCATCGAATCCAGCCCGCCGCCCGGCATGGCCCCGACCTGCGAGACGGCCGGCATCCTCGGCCCTACCGTGAACATCATCGCGTCCCTGCAAGCCACCGAGGCGCTCAAGATCCTCACCGGCCAGCGCGCGGCCATCAACCGCGACCTGGTGATGCTTGACGTCTGGGACAACACGTTCAAGAAGCTGAAGATCGCCGGGCTGCGCGAGGCGACCGATTGCCCGACCTGCAAGCGGCGCCATTTCGAGTGGCTGGACGGCAAGCTCGGCTCGCACACCACCACGCTCTGCGGGCGCAACGCCGTTCAGGTGGCGCAGCGGACCCGCGAGCGGCTGTCGTTCGAATCGCTCGCCCGTCAGCTCGCCCCGCTCGGCTCCGTCACGCACAACAAGTTCATGCTGAAGTTCCAGGCAGACGGCTACGACTTCACGGTGTTCCCCGACGGACGCGCGATCATCAAAGGCACGAACGACATCAACAAGGCCAGGACGCTATATGCCCAATACATCGGGCACTAAAGAGTCGACAGTCGAGAGTCGAGAGCCAGAAAGCTGAAAGCCGAGAGCCAGGAGCTAACGGTTGAGCGCTGGCGTCAGCGTTCAGCGATGCTGCTTTGCCCCTCGCGCCGCTTGAGGGGA
>JBGPMX010000640.1:0-3541 GCA_041487215.1 Planctomycetia bacterium
CGGTCGAATCAACCAGATTGCCCACGGTGCCGAAGTCGAACAGCTCGTCGGTTGTCAGCCGGCGGTCATCCTCCGCGTCGGTCGTACCGCCGCGCAGGTCGGCGGTCAGGCTCAGCGAGAGGAAGTTGCGGTGTGCGTCGAGCTCGCCGCGCAGCCCCAGAAAACCGAGCTCCAGCTCGATGTCGGCCGGACTCCCCGCCGGTGTCGCCGCATCCCCGTCGCCGCTCAGTTCGATCGTCCCGGTCAGAGAGATCTCGGGCGTGGTGCTGCGCTCCGTGGCCGGGTCGCACGATACGACCGCCAGCGGCACGTCGCAGAAGTCGGTCTTGATAAAGAACCCCGCGGACTTCGAGATACCGAAGCCCAGGAAAGCCTCCAGCGTGCCTGAAAAAGTGAGCGCGCTCGTGGAGTGCACCCGCAGGAAATCCGTCCCCAGGTCGAACCCGGTCGGGATGGTGCGCGATAGCGACGGCGCAAAGCGGACCAGGTAGGTGACGCCGAGCACCGCGCCTTCCGGAGACTGCTCGATGCGGACCAGGTCCTCGCCGCTCTGCAGCGTTCCGTCCGGGTCGCGCTCATCGGCGACCGTTCCGTCGCCGTTGCCGTCGCCGATCGGGTAAATGCCCGGAAGGTCCGCGAGCACATCGGCCAGGCGCTGCGCGGCCGCGACGACGGCCGCGTCGTCGGAGCTCGGATCGAGCGCGGTGCCGGCGGCCGCACGCAGGCAGCCGACTAGATCACCGAACGATTGAGGCAGCCCGGACGCGGGGCAGGCGGCGGTTTCGATGAAGTTCAGCGCGTCATGCAAGCTCGCGCCGATGACCGGCAGACGGAAGTTGAGCGGGTCGCTCGCCAGCAGCGCGTCGGCCCACTCGAGAAACTGGTCGAGCCCATCGAGCAGGCTGGTGAGATTCAACAAGCCGTGCTCGACAAAACCATCCAGGTTGTGCACGTAGACCAGGATGTTCGAGTCGAATCGCGGATCGGCGAGCGTGGCATCGTCGGCCGAGCGGTCGATGTTGGCATGCAGCTCGGGGTCGGCGAACGCGATTCCCGCAGGCAGGTTCTCAAGCCTGCCGGCCAGCTCGACCACGGCGTCCGCTGTGTCGGCTAGCTCCTCGGGCACCAGTGTGGTGCCATGAATGGCCGGGATGCCGGCGGGCCCGCCGTCGAGGGCCACAAATCCCTGGACCTTGCCGGAGAAGCTCGGGCGGATATCGAACGCGCCCGCGGCAATCTCGCGCAGCGTCAGCTGATCATCGTCACGTCCCTGAAGGTCCGCGGCCAGGTGCAGTTCGATGAGGCCTCGCGCCTGCGGCGCGTCGACGTGGAATCCGCCGACGCTTGCCGCCAGTATGAGCGGATCGGCCCCGTCGTAGCCTGCATTCAGGCGCGCGTCGATTGAGACCTCTGGATCCGGGGAACCGCCCCCGGTCTCGGACGTTTCCAGAAAGATGCGGTCCGGCAGCTCCAATCCCGCTGCCGTGCGTACGCCGAGCGTCAAGGCAACGCTGGCGGCGCCGCTCACCTCGAAGGTCCCGGAGCCGACAAGCCCGAGGCCCCCGCTGCCCAGGTCGAAAGCGATCGGCAGACGGCCACCCACGTGTGCGTCGTAACGGAACGTGAAGCGGATCTCGCCCGGGTCCAGCCGCACCTGGACCACGTCGCGCGCGGGGTCGATGGCGTTGTTCAGAAACCGCTCGAGCGCGGCGGCGGTGGCAACCGCGGTCCCGTTGATCCCATCGAACACCTCGGGCGTGGTCGGATCCCCGTCGAGCCGAGCCAACAGGTCGTGGCTCACATCCACGATGTCCGAAATCCGGGCTCCGACGAGCGGCAGGCGGGTTGCAAACACCCCGGAACTCCCGACGCGGTGCAGGTGATCGATCAGAGCGGCCAGCGCCGAGACGATCATGTCGGGCGTAATGTTGTTGAACTCGAGAAATGGAGCCGCTCCGTCGACGCGGATCGCCGAGCCAAGTCCTGCCAGCCCGTGCGCGCCGCTCGCCGGGTCGCCGCTCAGGCTGGTAATGTGTCCTGCTGCGTCCGGACCGCTCGATCCATCGAGCGATATGCGGATCGTTCCGAGCGTCGAACTGCCCACGCCGGCAGCGATCTCGATGCCATCGATGTCTAAGGTCGCATCGATCGCGGTGTGGGGAGCAAGCATCGAGCCGCTCAGTTCTCGCAGCGTTACGCGGCGGCCCGCGTCGGAAGCTGGATCCGCGAGCGCCACGGTCAACGTTCCCGCCAGGCAGATGCCGTCGTTTTCATCCAGGCCGGTGCAGCCGCTCGGCTCGTGCGGCGCGGCCGGGTCGGGGCGCACAAGCAGATCGAGGAAGCCCAGCCGCGCGGTGGCCCGGGGGTTCGCCTGAGCGGTGACGTGGACAACGGCGCTCGTTTCGGCCGGCACGATGTAGAAGCGATCTTCGGGAGCCAGGCCATCACCGAGCCGGAGCCCGGCGGTTACATGAAACTCGGTATCGGCCGTGAGAGAGAATTCGACGCCCCCTTCGAGGTCGATCCCGGGCACCGCGGCGGACAGGTCGAGCACCTGGCTGAACCGCATCGGGTCGGGGTTGAGGCTGAAGGAGATCTCGATCGAGTCGCCGGCCGCGTAGCGGAGGGCGATGTCGCTGATATCGACCCCGATGGTTTCGGCGAGTTCCGAGACGAGATCTTGAATGGTCGGCACCCGCACGGCGAGGGTTGCGGGGTTCGTGAGTCCGCCCAGCGCAGCGGTCAGCTGGTTCTGGAGCGACCCGGAGCGGAAGATGTGGAACTCGGGATCGATCGTGTCGGGATCGCGGGCCGGGCCGCCGCCCATCCGCACGGTGACTTCCGCACCATCGATCCCCTCGACAACGCCCTCCGCCAACTCGGTGCCCGACGTGGCACGATAGGTGACACGGTTGCCTGTGGCGATCCCCGTCTGGCCAAGGTTGCCCCCCTCGATCTCCACCGTGAATCGGCGCGTTCCCGAGTCCTCAGAGACCGGCGAAACCCGGAGCACGTTGCCGTCGCGCTCCGCCGCCGCGCCGTTCGCGAAAACCAGCTCGCGCGGCAGTGTGTCCAGCACCTCGCCGAGCGAACGTCCCAGGAGTGGGATACGCGTGCCGAGCAGATCCACGCCGGTTAGCCGCTCGATCGAGCCGGCCAGGTGATTGACACCGGTCGTGATCTGGCTGGCGGAGAGGTCCAGGAAGCGCAGCAGGTCTTGGGCTCCTGTTGTGGTCTCGGCGCGCAGCCGCACCGCGTCCAGGCTCGTCGCGTCGGGCCATACGACGCTCACGCGGGCATCCACGAGCGGCAGAGCAGGGGGGCCGCCGGGGATCGTCGCCGACGCCGCGAAAGCGGCCGTGAGCACGATCTCCTGGCCCGGCGCACTGACCAGACGGGCGCTGGCCAGAGACGCCCCGGCGCGCTCCAGTTCATCCGGACGAATGAAGCCGTCGCGGACGGGCCCCGGCTCGTCCAGATACACCTCCAGCCGAATAGCCGGATCGGTGGTCAGCACCGGATCCGAAGCCGTTACACTCAG
>JBGPMX010000641.1:0-3538 GCA_041487215.1 Planctomycetia bacterium
ATATCGTGTTGAGCGGCAGCTCGCGGAGCAGGCGATCGACCTCGCCCGGTCCCAGTTTGTCCGCGGCCAGACCGGCCCCCTGGTCGAGCTTCTTGCCGCCCTGCGAGAACTCGATCCAGCACACCGTGCGGTCGTGCGCCGCCGCGCCCTTCTTCGCCGTCTCGGCGTCCTTGCCCTTCTTGCGGTTGCCGTTGAGCCGCAAGCGGTTCGGCCCCTCGTACATCACCACCACCAGGTTGTTGTCGGCTTTATTGCCGAATCCCATGAAGCCCATGCTTCTCCCTCGGTGCGGGGAAAACGTCCGCCGCAATAGGTTTCCGGGAACGAAACGCGGCCGGCGCGATTCTAATCGGGGTGCGCGAACAAGTCGAGCAATCCCCCGGAACGGTTGTATCCCCATTGTGGTGGTGAAATGGGGTGGCACGCCCCTGAGGCTTTGTCAGCCCCACAAGTCCTGATTTGGGTGACACGTCCCTGAGGCTTTGCGCCGCAAAGACGGCTTTCCCTGAGGGGGTCCGGCTGGTAGGATTCGACTACTCCGGACCCCACCGGAGGCGATTCCGACCTCATGTCTGTCTCCGTCAACCGGAACTCTTGCATTGAGAGAAACACGCATCAGCCAGTGGATCGCCGTCGCACTGATCCTCGCGGCCGTTGCGCTCGTCACCGTCAAGTGGCTGGTCGCGGACATCACGCCCGGCCGCAGCACGCCGCCCATGTGGCACGTCTCGGTGCGGCTCGGTTTCCGGAGCACGAAGACGCAGAGCGCGGTGCGGCTGTTCCTGCCGCGCGGCGGACACGGTCACACGATCGCGCACGAGGAATTCGCGGACGACAACCTGCTCCGGCAGGTCTCGGCGAGCGCCACCTCGCGCAACCGATCCGTGACGTGGCGCGGCATGAAGGCGGACCAGTCGCACGTGCTGGGCTACTCCGCGTGGGTGCACTCCGGATCCGGGGCGAACAGTGAGCTGCCGCCCGACGCCGAACGGCTGCACAAGCTGCGGCACACCACGAAGATGATCCAGTCGGATGATCCTGTGATCCGCGCCCAGGCCGCCTCAGTCGTGGGAGAGAGGCAGGGGGCGAAGCGGCTCACGTCGGTCGTCACGTTCGTGCACGACACCGTCAAGAGCGTTGCGGGCGGGTCCGCGGTCAGCGCGGTGCGATGCCTGAAGAGCAAGGAGGGGACGCCGCGCAGCATGTCTCGTCTGGTCTGCGCGCTGCTCCGCGCGCAGCGTGTGCCGTGCCAGCTGGTCGCCGGCGTGCTGCTCGAGGACGACGTGCGCACCCACGCCTTCTACTGGGCCGAGGCCTGGGACGGCGCGCAGTGGGTATCGCTCTGCCCGACCAACGGCTACGTGGGGGAGCTGCCCGAGATGTACTTCCCTCTGTTCCGCGGAGACTACTCGCTCGCCAGGTTCCGGGACTGCGACGACACGGACGTGCTGGTCACCGTGGAGCGACGAGTCCCGCCCCGGCACGTCCAGAGCCAGCTCGCCCGGCACTCGCCGAGCCTGTTCGATCGCTTCTCGCTGGCCAGCCTGCCGTCCGACACGCAGCAGATCGTCGGGTTGCTGCTGTTGCTGCCCGTGGGCGCCCTGATGGTCGCGTGCTTCCGAAACCTGGTTGGCCTGAGCACGTTCGGCATCTTCATGCCCATCCTGCTGTCGCTGGCCTTCCGCGAAACGCAGCTCGGCTGGGGCCTGTTCTACCTGACCATGCTCGTGGCCACGGGCGTGGTGGGGCGGTGGGGCCTCGACCGGCTCAAGCTGCTCATGATCCCACGGCTCGCGACCGTCCTGACGCTGATCGTGAGCATGATGATCGGCCTCATCTTTTTCGGCAGCCGCTTCGGCATTCACTCCGCGCTGTCGGTCGGCCTCTTTCCCATGGTGATCATGACGAACGCCGTGGAACGCTTCTTCGTATCGCAGTCGGAGGACGGGACCGCACACGCCATCAAGGAATCGCTCACGACCGTGCTGGTGGCCTCCTGCGGCTTTTTCCTATTCCACTGGAGCTGGCTGCGCAGCGTGCTGTTCATTTATCCCGAGCTGCTGCTGGTAGTCGTCGCGCTGCTGTTGCTGCTCGGCCGCTACTCGGGGTACCGCATCATGGAGCTGTGGCGATTCCGCTCGCTGGCGCAAGAGCCGGCCTGACGAAGAGACCAGAAAGTGAGCAACGGCATTCGGGCTACGTCATTCGTCCTTGGGTGATGCGACGCCCGGTTTCCTAGAACCAGAGGGCCGCGCGAGATGTGGTGGATGCGGCGACGGTTGCACGCGAGGGGTGTCCTGGGGCTGAACGCCCGCAGTGCGCGGTACATGCTGCCGCACAACGACCGCTGCTATTACCCGCTGGTCGACGACAAGATCCTGACCAAGAAGATCTTGCTGGAGCACGGAATGCCGGTGCCCCCGCTCTACGGCGTGCTGCGTTCCACGGGCGAGCTGCGCCGCATGGGGGAACGGCTGGAGGTGCACCGCAGTCTGGTCATCAAGCCGGCGCGCGGCTCGGGCGGCCGCGGTGTTCTGGTGATCACCGACATCCAGGACAGCGGCTGGCACACCGCCTCGGGGTCGATCCTGTCCCGCGAGGAGGTGCGTTACTACGTCGCCGACATCCTGGCCGGCCTCTACTCGCTCGCCGGCGCATCGGACCAAGCGGTCGCGGAGTACCGGGTGCAGTGTGACCCGGTCTTTGCACCCGTATCGTACCGCGGTGTGCCGGACGTGCGCATCATCGTGTACCGCAAGCATCCGGTCATGGCGATGCTCCGCCTGCCCACCCGCTCGTCGGGCGGCCGCGCGAACCTGCACCAGGGCGCGATCGGCGCCGGTATCCACATGGCCCACGGCGTCACCACGCACGCGGTGCACGGATCGACCCCCGTCGCGGTGCACCCCGACACGGGGCAATCGCTCATCGGCATCGCGATCCCTCAGTGGCCGCGGATTCTGCAGGTGGCGGCGCGGATTGCCGAGTTCATCCCGCTCGGCTATATCGGCGTCGATATCGTGCTCGACGCCGTGCACGGCCCGATGGTACTCGAGCTGAACGCGCGTCCCGGCTTGGCCATCCAGATGGCGAACAACGAGGGCCTCGAGCACCGTCTGGAGAAGGTCGATCGCGTCGGCCAGCCGCACACGGATGCCGACGAGCGCGTGCGGCTGGCCGGGGAGTGGTTCGGCAATCCCTTGATCGAGCCGTGCACGTCCCGCGCGTCCGCCGCCTGAGCGCTCGTGACGCCGCCGCCGGACAGCTCGGTCCACAGGGCACGCGCGAACACGAGCAAGAGGACCGTGGCGCCGACGTAAAGCAACCCCATCACGCGGCGGTACGTCTGCCGGGGCTCGGAGCACTCCAGGCCGCGCTCAATGCGGCCCAGGTAAAGTGCCGCAGCGGCGAAGCCGGCGGCCAGCAGCACGCACTCCCACGCCATTCCCTTGCGCCACAACACGCCGGCGACAAGCACGGCGCCCGCGATCAGCAGCAGCCGGATCGCGCGAAACGACCCCGTGATGCCGAGCCAGCG
>JBGPMX010000642.1:0-3528 GCA_041487215.1 Planctomycetia bacterium
AAGAACGTCACGGCCAAGTGCTACGGTGGCGACATCACTCGCAAGCGCAAGCTCTGGGCCAAGCAGCGCGAGGGCAAGAAGCGGCTCAAGCAGGTCGGCCAGGTCGAGATTCCGCAAGAGGCTTTCCTCGCCGTGCTCCAGACCGGTGAGTAAGCCGTGCCCCGGCGCGTAGCCCCGTATAGCGACGAATCGTAGGATGGCCTTATGCCATGAACCAGCCACCGGACAGCTCACGGGCAACGGATCCGCAGGAACGGCCGCGGCCGCGGCCGCGGCCGCGCATCCGCGGGGCGCGTCCCGCGCCGCGCCCGGCGCCGTCGCGCAGAGACTCGAACCGCGAGACCATCGAGTCGGTGGTGATCGCGTTCGTGCTCGCCTTCCTCTTCCGCACCTTCGAGGCCGAGGCGTTCGTCATTCCTACCGGCTCGATGGCCCCCACGCTCATGGGACGCCACAAGGACATTGCTTGCGACGCGTGCGGCGAGCCGTTTACGGTCGGCGCCACCGACGACGCGGTCGCCTCGGCGATCTGCCCGAACTGCCGCTTCCGCAACGACGTGAGCGACGAGCCCGCCTTCAAGGGGGATCGTATCCTGGTCCTGAAATCGCTCTACGACCTGCCCGCGTGGGCGCCCGATCAGCTCCGCGAGCCGCATCGCTGGGACGTCGTCGTCTTCAAGTTCCCCGAAGACCCGCCGATCAACTACATCAAACGCCTGGTCGGCTTGCCGGGCGAAGAGATCCGGATTCAATATGGCAATGTGTTCGCGCGCAGCGGCGACAGCCCGGAATTCAAGATCCTCAAGAAGTCCCCGGAGAAGCAGCGCGTGATGCGCATGACCGTCTTCAATAACAACCACCAGCCCGCAGCCTGGCGCGAGAACGGCTGGCCGCCGCGTTGGCAGCCGGAGACCCCGGACGGCTGGCGCGCGTCCGCCGACGGCAAGTCGTTCGACACGTCCGAGGACGCGGCGGCATCGGACGCATGGGCCGGCCTGACGTACCACCACCTGGTCCGGGTCTGGGGCCGCGAGGACGCGGCGGAGCCGCCCGCCCGCGAGCAGCTCATCACCGACTTCTACGGGTATAACTCGGGCGCGCCCGACGACGGGTTCCGTCCGTTCGACGGCGAGCAGCAGCCGCGCTGGGTCGGCGATCTGTCGCTCAGCCTAACCGCCGAAGTGCGCGAGGCGAGCGGCGCGCTGCGCATCGAGCTCGTCCGGGCCGGCGAGACGTTCCGCTGCGACTTCGACCTCGCCTCCGGCGAGTGCCGGCTGTACCGCGGCGACCAGCTGCTCGGTCGCGCGCAGGATGCGATTCATGGCACCGGGCGCCACGCCATTGCGTTCTCGAATATTGACGATCGCCTTACCGTCCGCGTCGGCAACCGGCTGCCCTTCGGCGACGGCGTCGACTACGACGGCCCGAAACTAGGCGAGAGCCAGCTGCCCACCGCGGCCGATCTGCGGCCGGTCACTGTGGCGTCGCGGGGCAGCCGCGTCCGCGTGAGTGACCTTGTTCTGTACCGGGATATTTACTATACCCACGGCGCCAACGACGCCGAGTACTCCGTGATGGGCGCCGACACCGAGCGCATGCTGAGCGATCCCCATGCGTGGGGCGCCATCGCCCAGGCGCGGATCAGCCAGTTCCCCGCGCTGGGGCCCGATGACTTCATGATGTTCGGCGACAACAGTCCGCGCAGCAGGGACGGCCGCCTCTGGGAAAGGGGGGCCGAGCAGTGGCTCGGGGACCTCGCGCGCGAACGTAACCTGCCCTTGGACACGGTACGCGAGCAGGTCGCCCGCAAGCCCGGCGGGGACATCGTGGACGCCTCGCGGCACGTAGTCCGGCGCCAGCTGCTGATCGGTAAGGCCTTTTTTGTCTACTGGCCCCACGGCGTCCCGTTCGGTCCGCACATCGATGTGCCGCTCGGGCCGCTCGGCACGTTCCGCGTCCCGTTCTATCCGAACGTGGCACGGATGAAGAAGATCCGATAGGGACGGCTCATGCCTCTTCTCGAAGCACACGGTCTGGTCAAGCAGTACGGGCGGCGCCGCGTCGTGGACGGCGTCGCCTTTCACGTCGACGCCGGAGAGGTGGTCGGGCTGCTCGGCTCCAACGGCGCCGGCAAGACCACCAGCTTTCGCATGGTTACCGGCCTGGTCACGCCCAACGCCGGCCAGGTCTTGTTCGCGGGGATCGACATCACCCGCTGGCCCATGTACCGCCGCGCCCGCCTCGGCATGGGCTACCTCTCGCAGGAGACCAGCGTCTTCCGCAAGCTCTCCGTGCTCGACAACCTGCTGGCCATCCTCGAGACCATGCCCGTGCCCAAGGGAGTCAGCGCGCACAAGCACCGCCAAGATGTGGCCATGGACCTGCTGGACCAGTTCGGCCTGGTGCACCTCAAGCACAGCATCGCCATGACCCTGTCCGGCGGTGAACGGCGCCGGCTCGAGATCGCACGCTGCCTGGTCAGCAACCCCTCACTGATCCTGCTCGACGAACCCTTCACCGGCATCGATCCCAAGACCACGGCGGACATCCAGGACACGGTGCGCGACCTGCGCGAGTCGGGCATCGGCATCCTGATCACCGACCACAACGTGGATCAGACGCTCAAGATCACCGACCGGGCGTACGTGATTTTCGCCGGCAAGGTGTTCGCGCACGGTACGCCGGCCGAGATCGTTACGAACCCCGAGGTACAGGAGCGTTACCTGGGGAAGGGATACGACGCACGCGGCGTCGTCGGCCGCGCGGCGTGAGCGCCAAAGTCGCGAGCCCAGGGCCGAGAGCCAGGAGCCACGACGGGCGAGCGGCGCACCGAAGTTCCACGCTCGAAGCAAACACAGTCCCCTCGCCCCGCTTGCGGGGAGAGGGTTAGGGTGAGGGCTGCTGGAATCACCCCCCGCGGCCGTGCCCAGCCGACTTCGGAAGTCTTCGTCTCCGCGCCCAACTGACTTCCGAAGTCTTGCTCGATTAGAAGTAATCCCAGGCCCAGAGACAGACGAGGATCACGGCCATGAAGCCGATGATCAGCGACCCGAGGCGGGCGGCGCGGCGGACGATGAGCCACCAGGCCTCGTACCGCGTCGCGCTATAAACCAGGCTGACCACGATAATCAGCGGGATGAGGTACCAGTACGGGGCGATTGCGGATGGCTGCGCCAACAGTACGGTGGTCATGCGCGCACCGCTCCCTCTTCGCTCGGTTCGGACGCTTCGCCGTCCTGCTCCGCCGGCCCCGCGTAGGCGTCGAGCACCACCAGGACGTTGAGCAGTGCGGCCACCATCGTGTAAACCTTCGCGATGTCCCACATGCGGTTGAGCCGGGCGTTGAGCTCCTGGAGCTCGGCGTTCGTCGGGGCCAGCTCAAACCGGCCCAGCAGCGGGAAACCGCTCTCATCCTTGCTCAGCGACTGCAGGAACGCGGGCACCGAAGCGATCCCCATGCCGAGCCGGCAGATTCCCTCCACGAAGGGTTTGCGTTCGTCCCAGGCCCAGTAGACGACCTTCCACTCG
>JBGPMX010000643.1:0-3517 GCA_041487215.1 Planctomycetia bacterium
CCCATCTTCACGGCCATGTCCGACGACGCCGCGCGAACGCAGCACGGCGACGACGCGGGCCACGGCGACGCCGAGCGCGAGGCCCGGACGCCGCGGCAGCGAGAGGTGAAGCGCTGATCGTCTCCACGGAACAGAGCGACGCACGATGCGTCGAGCGACGGCATGACACGACGAGTGGTGGGCACGGTTCTGATCGCCGGCGTGGCGCTGGTCCTGCTGGGCTGGTGGGCTTGGTTGGAGCGCTATCACGTCATCCTGCGCAACGTGCGGGTCGTTCAGCCCGGACAGGTCTATCGTGGCGGACTCCAGAAGCCCGGTCCGCTGACCCGGCTCATCCGTATGTACCACATCCGCACCATTCTCTCGCTGCGCGGGCCGTGCGCTTGGGAGGAACGCATCGTGCGCCGCATGGGCGTCGAGTGGGTGGAGATCGACCTGGACGAGGGGGCCCTGGATGAGAACGGGATCGGCGATGAGCTCGAGCAGTCGGCCCGGTTGCTCGGCGATAGCTCCCGGTACCCGATCTACTTCCACTGCAACGCCGGGCGCAACCGCAGCAACATGGTCCACGGTGCGTACCGCATGATCGCGTGCGGGTGGACGCTCAAGCGGACGATCGCCGAGCTGAAGACGGTGGGATTCGATCCGGAGCACGATCCGGACGACGCCCAGCGCCGCGAAATCCTGGTGGCGTTCTACCATGATCGCGTGCTGCCGGGCCGCGCCGCTGCGGCGTCGCAGACGGCGCGCGAGCCCGCGACGGAGCCGAACGGAACAGTGTCCCGATGAGCATGGCCGACACCATCCCATTTCCTGGCGCCCCGCGGGGGGCGGACGCACGGACCCGGCTCGCGCACCACGTCGCGGCGTGGGAGTGCTGCGTCGTCCTGGTCCTCCTGGCCGTCAGCGCGGCGATCGGCCGGGGCCCCTGGGACCCGGACGAGCTCAAGTACGCGCAGGTCGTGCAGGGCATGCGGGCTGGCAGCAGCCTGTTCGTCCCGCATCTCTGGGGTGAGGTGTACACGGAGAAGCCGCCGCTGTTCTTCTGGCTGGTCCTGGCGAGCGCGCGCATGCTCGGGGGCGTCGGCCTGCCGGCGCTGCTGACGCCGACCGTGCTCGCCGCGTGCGCCGGCGTCTGGATGGTCTGGTGGATCGCGTCGCGCGGCGCCGGCCTGCGCGCCGGTATGCTCGCCGCGGTCGTGCTCGTCTCGCTGCCGCTCTACCTGCTCGCCGCCCAGATCGGCCGCATGGACATGCTGCTCACGGCGTTCATCACGGCGGCGATCTGGCTGTTCCACCGCGGCTATGCCGATCAGGTGCGCGTGGCGCGCGTGGCTGCGTTCGCCGTGATGGGACTGGCCGTGCTGTCCAAGGGCGCGTTCGGCATTATCTTCCCGCTGGCCATCGGCGTCACGTTCCTGGCCGCCTCGCGTCAGCTCGCGCGGCTCTGGTGCCGCGACACACTTGCCGGCATCGCCGCGTTCGCCGCTGTCGTGGCCGTGTGGCTCGTGCCCGGCGTGCTCATCCAGGGCCCGGACTATTTCTTCAAGCTGATCGGCCGCCAGACGATCGACCGGGCGGTTTCGGGGATCGACCATGGCGAGCCGGCCTACTTCTACCTGCTCGTGCTGCCCGCTCTGCTCTTTCCCTGGATCCTCTTTCTCACCCCCGCCGTGCGCAGCGCCTGGCGGCATTGGAAGGAAGAAGCAGAGGAGACCGAGCTCTGGCTGCTGTGCTGGACCGCCGTGCCCCTCGTCATCCTGTCGCTCGTGCGCGAGAAGCTGCCGATCTACCTCATGCCGATGATGCCGCCGGTCGCGATCCTCATCGGCCGGCACTGGTCCGAGATCCTGGCCGATCCGCACCGCGACCGCCGCACGCTGGCCCGTGCGGTGGTGCTGTTCCTGATCGCCTGCGTGGTGGGGGTCGGTCTGGTCGTCGGCTCGCTGCTGGTGCGCGCGGACAAGACCGAGGCCGGGCAGCTCGCGGTGGGCGGCCTGCTGCTCGGGGCGCTCGGTTTAATCGGCTGCCTGCTGAGCCGGGGCGACTGCCTCCGCAGCCGGGTGCACGCCTTCGCGATGCTGGCCCTGATGGCCCCCTGCGGCACACTGTACATGGCGCTGGTCGTGATGCCGCCGCTCGACGGAGCCCGCTCGTGGCGCGACGTGGCCCGCTTGATGGACGCCGTGCGGACGCCGGGCGAGCCGGTGGCGACGTACCAGCTCCGCCCGTACCTGGGCTACTACGTGCACCAGCAGGTGACGAATTTTCAGGAGCCCGACGAGATCGCGGAGCTGGTCGAGCGCCGCGGATCGGTCTGGTGCGCCGTGCGGCCGGAGCACATCGAGGAGCTCGAGGACTGCTTCGCCCTGGATCGAGTGGGGGGCCGCGCCATCGGCTCGCCGAAGGGGCCCGTCGAGGTCGTGCGGCTGCACCCACTTGCGCTCGCGCGAAGAAACGTCCGTTAGGGCCCGTCAAAAAATAACTTGACCATTTGACCCACTTGAAAGAGGGAATCCGCCGCGCGTCCCACATGGAACTGCCATGGCACGACCGATGGAGACGCAACGGGAGATAACGCATGGAGCACACAGCACTGGCAGAGGTTTTGTGGGCGATCGTGGGCTATACCGCTCAGGCGGTCTTCGCCATGCGATTCATCTGGCAGTGGATCGTCTCGGAGCGACGCAAGCAATCCGTCATCCCGGTCGGCTTCTGGTACTTCAGCCTGGTGGGCGGCATCATGCTCACCGTCTACGCCTTCTTCCGCGACCCCGTGCTGCTGCCGGGCCAGGTGGCCGGCGTCGTCGTCTACGTGCGCAACCTGGTACTGATCCACCGGGGCCGTGTGGCGCCGTCGCAGCCGAAGAGCCCAGCGACGCCGGGCGATTGCGGCGACGCGGCCGGCCGCCTGGCGGCCTGAGGAAAGCGAACTAGGACAAGGAGGTCTCTGGTGTCACTGCCCCTGCACGCCTGCGCGATCTCGCTGGTTTGCCCCGCGTACAACGAGCAGGAGAACCTGCCGGCTCTGCTGGGCGAGTGGCATGCGGTGCTGCGCAGCACCGGGCGATCGTTCGAGATGATCGTGGTGGACGACGCGTCGAGCGACGACACGCCCGGCGTGCTGGGCCGCGCCCGTGCGGAGTACCCTGTGCTCCGCGTGTTGCGGCTGCGCGCGCGGAGCGGGCAGTCGGCGGCCCTGGCGGCGGGCTTCGAGGCGGCGCGCGGCGAGTGGATCGTTACCAGCGATGCGGACCTTCAGAACGATCCCGCGGACCTGCCTCGCCTGCTCGAGCTGGCCGGGTCGTACGACCTGGTGTGCGGCTGGCGGCGCGATCGCCGCGACACCTGGACGAAACGTCTTATCAGCCGGTTCGCCAACGCCCGACGCCGCAGACTGCTCGACGACGGCATCCACGATACCGGCTGCGGCCTCAAGGTGTTCCGCCGCGTGGTGGCCGAGCGGATCCTCAAGTTCGACGGCATGCACCGCTTCTTCGCCGCGCTGGCTCGGATC
>JBGPMX010000644.1:0-3497 GCA_041487215.1 Planctomycetia bacterium
CGCGGCTCGAGCGGTCTGAGCTCGAGCGTGTCGTACCAGTTGTAGAAATGCCCGTTCAGGCGCTCGAGCCGTTCCAGCGTGTCCAACGTCTTCTCGAGCCGCTCGAGCAGCCGCGGCAGGCCGAGATAGCCCAGGTCGTGGGCCGCCACGGTCGAGAGCAGCAGCATCCCCTGATTGGTCGGCGACGTCCGGTGCGCGACCTGGCCTTTCGGCGCCTCCTGGTAGTTATCCGGGGGCAACCAGTGGTCCGTGTCCCCCACGAACTCTTCGAAGAACGCCCAGGTCTGCCGCGCCCAGTGACGCAGGCGGCGCGTCTGCGCCGGCGTGAGGGGCGTTTCGGTCGGCAGCGCCCGCCCCGCCAACCACCGGGCGATGAAGGGAGACGCGATCCACGCGGCGAGCAGCGGCAGCGACTCGAGCAGCGCCGCGGGACGCAGCACCGCCACCAGTGCCCCCAGCGCCACGCTGCCGAGCGGCGCCAGCCATATCCCGGGCTCGCGCAGCGCACCGCGCGAGCGGCGCTCCGTCACCGCGGCCGATTCCCACTCGAGCAGCTGACGATGGGTCACGTAAAGACGAATCAGCGTGCGGCTCACCGCGTTGGCGATCCGCCGGGCCTGGTCGGGCAGGAACACGATCGACAGCAAGACCTGCCCCGCCGTGTTGCGCAGGTCTCCGCGCAGCTCGCGCAGCGGCTGAGCCCGCGGGCCGGCGCGCAGCGCGGTGAGCACCACGCCCACGAGCCAGATGGCCAGCGGCAGCCCCAGGATCAGAACCACCAGGCCGGTCCACAGCCACGGCGAACCCGGCAGCACCGTCCACGCCAGCACCAACATCAGCAGCAGCGCGAGCGGGACCAGACTGCGCCGCAGGTTGTCCGCGATCTTCCAACGTTCCACGAGCGGCAGGGGGTTTGCCTGCGGCCCGGTCGGAGACGGAACCGTGCCGAACAGCCAGGGCAAAATCTGCCAATCGCCACGCACCCAGCGATGTTCGCGCCGCGCGTACGCCTGATACTGCGCGGGGAATTCGTCGAACAGTTCCACGTCCGTGACCAGCGCGCACCGGGCGTAGTTCCCCTCGATAAGATCGTGGCTCAGGATGTGGTTGTCGGGGAACGTCCGGCCCACCGCCGCTTCGAACGCGTCAATGTCGTAGATGCCCTTGCCCGTATAGCTGCCCGATCCGAACAGGTCCTGGTATACGTCGGACACGGCGGTGGTGTAGGGATCGATGCCAGCCGAGCCGGCGAAAATGCGCGTGAACCGCGAGCGGTTGCGCGCGGCCAGACTCAAGCTGACACGCGGCTGAAGGATGGAGTACCCGTCGCTGACGCGCCCCGCCGCGGCATCGAAGCACGGCCGGTTCAGCGGGTGCGCCAGGATGCCGATCAGGCGCCGCGCCGTCTCGCGCGGCAGCTCGGTGTCCGCGTCCAGCGTAATGCAGAAGCGGATGCCGGACAGCTCGCGCAGGTCGCCGATCTGGACCAGGAAGCTGGTGTCGTGCGCACCGCGCAGCAGGCGGTTCAGTTCGTGAAGTTTGCCGCGCTTGCGCTCCCAGCCCATCCAGCAACCCTGGACCGGGTTCCAGAGGCGGCGGCGCTGGAACAGGAAAAAGATGTCGTGGCCACCGCCGTACCGCTGGTTGAGCGCCCGAATCCCCTCGGCCGCAGCATGCAGGTACTGGTCGTCTTCCGGCATGTGCTCGTGCGGCGCATCGGCGAAGTCCGTGAGCAGGGCGAAGCGGAGCTGTGGATCGGAATTGGCCAGGTAGTGCAGCTCGAGCCGTTCGAGCAGCGTCTCGGCGCTTTCCGGCGTGAGCAGCATGCTGGGCATGACAATGATCGTGCCGCAATCGGCCGGGACGCCGTCGCGCAGCTCGAGCTTCGGCAGCAGACGAGGCGGCAGGCCGAGCGTGATCAGGTAGTTCAGCCAGGCGACCGCGAACTCGCTGACCGGCAAGAACACCAGCAGGGCGAGCAGCGGGGCGAGCGCGGCGGGAACGCCCAGCGCATGCGCGTAGGCCAGCACGCCGGCCAGCGCCGCACCGCTCAGCAGGCCGAGGCTCCCGAAATAGACGGCGCTCGGATGCGCAAGCACCCCTTCGAGGATGCGCTCGCAGAACCCCGCGCGGTAGCCCAGGCCCGCGCGGAACGCGAAGCGTCCGCGATCGATCAGGTAAAAGCCCACGTGGTTGTGGCGCTGGTCCGGATGCGGTTCGCCGGCGCGCGCGACCACGCGGCGCGCGACCTCGAGCTCCTGCAAGCCCGTACGCTGCGCGAACTTCTCGATCGCCTGGCGGCAGCGGTCCTTGGTCGCGAAGTCCTGCCGGGCGTACGCCCCGGCCGGGTCCTGATGCAGGATGGCCTCGACGTGGCTGCTCTGCTCGAAGAACACCATCCAGTCCAGGGCCGAGAGTAGACGCAGGCTGGTGACCGAGTTGCCCACCGACACCTGGTTGGCCGCCTGGCGGTGGTTGTCTCGCCGCAGGATGTCGGCGGCGCGGAGACCGCGGTCGGCCAGGCGCGCCTCGACCCAGGCGCAGCCGGGCGTGCCGGCGGGACCGAGCTCGCGCAGGGCGGTGAGGAGCCGGACGACGAACGGGTCGGACCAGCCGTCCAGGCTCGCGTCATCGCCGCGGCGCGGGCGGCTGGAAGGCGGCGGCGGCACGGGCACCGGCCCCGGTTCCCGACCGCGGCGCACGCCCGCCACGTACGCGGCGACGCCGGATTCCGCACGGCGCCGCTCGCCGCGCACGCGTAGCATCTGATCGGCCAGTCGCCGCAGGTTCTCGATGAGCCCGATGCGCAGCATGGTCGGTACCGCCCAGAGCTCGCCGATCGTCAGCGGCGCCACATCCTGGTACGCGCGCACGAACCCTGTGATGCTGGCCTCGTCGAGCGCGCTGTCCGTGTGCGCGATCAGTTCGAGCGCCAGCGCGTAGACGCGGGGATACCCGGCCAGCGCGCCGTCCCGCAGCTTGGCCAGCTTCGCGTAGTAGCCGCGCGGCAGGTCGTGGCGGACCTCGCGCAGTGCGTCCTCGATGATGTGGAAGTTATCGTGCAGCCATTCCGCATCGCTGCCGATCGGCTCACGCTGCCGGTAGCTCGCGTTGATCTCGGAGTGTGCGCGCACCAAGAGCGCGCTGCTCTGCGTCAGGCGGCGGAGCAGCGGCTGGCCCGCTTCCACCGATACCGACATCGAGCGGGCCGCGAGGCGGCGTGCGTGGGATTCGAGATGGTCGAGACTGTAGAGCTCGCCGCGAATCGGCTCTTCACCGAGCGGCTCGGCGAAAAAAACCTCCGGCACGCGCGGCGGCGGGCTCGCGCGTGGTGGTTGGTCGGTTACGCTACTCATCGTCCCTAGTCATGCAGAACCGCCGGATCGGAATTGTATCCGGCGTCGCACCGTGCTGTGTCGGGGCATCGGCCGCTCAGGAGGGACCGCGCTCAGTATCCTCGCGCGTGGTAGTGGCTGCGTGCCGCCAACAAGAGCAGC
>JBGPMX010000645.1:0-3491 GCA_041487215.1 Planctomycetia bacterium
TCGACCACGTGGCCGAACCGCTGCGCGTGCTCGGCGAGATCCGCCGCTGCCTGGCGCCGGGCGGCACGCTCTGGCTGGGCTGCCACATCAGCCCGGCCGCGTGGCTGCCCGCGTTCCGGCTGCTGCACCGGGCCCGGCTCGGCTACTTCGTCGGGCACCTCTGGTTCTACGACGCGACTCGGCTCGACGCACTCTGCCGCGCGGCGGGTTTTGCGGTCATCTCGACGCACACGCACGGCCATTCCAACGGAGAGGCTCGCGGGCTGCGCGGATGGGTGAAGCCGTGGCTGCTGACCGTCCGCTACCTGATGCTCGAGAACGCGGACGACCGGTCGGCGGACCGGTTCGAGAAACCGCGTTCCCGCGGCGCGCGGCGCGCCGGCCGCATCGCGCTGGACGCCGCTTCGAGCAGCGGGCAGGCATCGGCCGTGTAGGGGCGGATGGCGTAGCGGCGCTCGAGCGCAGCACACTTCACGGAAAGACTTGCAGTGGGTCAGGGACGACGGAACGCATCGAAGATGCTTGCAGCCAAAATCTAAAATCGGAAATCAGTCGTCCGCGCGGTTCCGGCTGCGGTACTTCGCGCTCGCGCGGGTGAGGAATCGCTTCTCCTGCTCCGTGAGGCTCGCCATCCCCTCGCGGTGCAGCTTGGCGAGGATCTCGTCTACCCGCCGTTCGCGATCACGCTGCTCCTGCTGCTGGCGGCGCATCTTGAGCCGCCTGCGATTCTGGCGCCAACGCTCCCAGACGCTCGGGCGGCGCGGCCGCCCCTTCGACACCGTCTTCTCGAGGCTGGTGTAGCCCTGCGAGAAGTCGTAGCCGAACACGGAATCGTCTGACAGCATGCCCATCTCCAGCATCCGGCGTTCGAGGGCCGAGCTCAGGTAAACGAAGACGGCCACGCCGAGCAGCAGCATGTTCTTTTCGTAGAGCGCGAACAGCCCCAGGGCGATGGCGCAGAGCTGGCCGACCTGCACGGTGATGTAGGTGGCGCGGCTGAAACCGATGCGCTGCCAGAGCAAACAGCGGAAGACCCGGCCGCCGTCGAGCGGGAAGGCGGGGATGAGGTTGAACAGGAAGAGGATCCAGTTGATGCCGAACACGACGGCCGCCCATGCCACCCACAGGGGCGGGGGGCCCGCATTGGCCGCGAGCGGGTGTTCCGCGAACGGGCTGCCGATCGGGTTCCACGGCGGCACGAACCCGCCGGCCAGCATGACGACCCCGGCCCCCAGGCAGATCGCCAGGTTCACCAGCGGGCCGCACGCGGTGGTAATGAACTCGTTGCGCGGCGTGTTCGGGACGCTGACGTACGCCAGCCCGCCGAGCGGCCACATCAGGATCTCTTCCGCCTCCCCCCCCACCGAGCGCGCGGCGAAGCAATGCCCGAACTCGTGCAGCAGTACGCTGAGGAAGAGAATACTCGCCCAGATGAGCACGAAGCGGAAGGAGTCGAAGCCGCCGCGGCTGGCATCCAGCAGCTCGAAGGCCAGGAAGAGCAGGAAAAGCATGTGCACGCGGACGCGGATGCCGAAAACCCGCATCACGGGCAGCGACCAGCTCATCGGGTCTCGCATGACTGGGCTCGAGCAATCAAGAGTGGTGCACCATCCCTGGGACAGAGGTATTCTATCTCCGCCTCCGCCCCCCCGCAACGTGGCCGGGGCGGGACGTGCACACCGTTCGCTGCGCCATCCGCGTCGCGCACCGCGCGGCCTCGCAAGCCCGTGCAGCGCCGGCTCCGCTTCCGCCTGCTGTTGAACGCATGACGGCGCGAAACCACATGCCGGCTTCGTACGTGCAGCGCCGGCTCTGCTACCGCCTGCTGTTGAACTCCGCGACTGCTGCCACGAGCGCTATTCCACAACTTCTGTTCCACCCGCCCCCGGGAATGCGAGGTCAAGAACATGTCCCAACGGCGCATCGTGTACCGCGGCCGGCGCATCGACCTGGCGATCGATACCCTGGCTACCAGCGGCGGCACGCCGGTCGAGCGCGAGGTCGTTCTGCACCCCGGCGCCGTCGCGATCGTCCCGCTGCTGGACGCGGACCACGTCTGCCTGATCCGCAACTACCGGCACAGCGTCGGCCAGACGCTGCTGGAACTGCCGGCCGGCACCCTCGAGCCCGGCGAGCCGCCCGACGCGGCGGCGGTTCGCGAGCTGGCCGAAGAAACCGGCTACACCTGCCGGCGCATCCGCCGCCTGATCGATTTTTATGTCTCGCCGGGCGTACTCACGGAGCGGATGTTCCTTTACGTCGCCGAGGAGCTCACGCCCGGCACGATGCGGCTCGATCCCGGCGAGACGCTCACGCCGGAGGTCGTCGCCTGGTCCGATGCGCTCCAGCTCATCGAGCGGGGCGTCATCCAGGACGCCAAGAGCATCATTGGGCTGCTTTACTGCGACCGCTTGTCTCGACCCTACGGGGTTCCACCGCTACAGTGAAACGATGCGACGAGGGATCGCGATCAGCCCCGGCGTGGTCGTGGGCCGAGCGCTGTTGCTCGACAACAGCTCGTACGGCTTCGAGCCGCAGCGCCTGGACAAGGGGCAGGTGGGGCACGAGCTGGAGCGGCTGCAACGCGCCGTGGCCGCCGCCCAACGGGAGCTGGCCGCGATCATCGCCCAGGTGTCGGCGCAAGTGGGCAACGCCGAGGCGGATATCTTCCGCTCCCACCAGCTGATCCTTGCCGACCCGTCGCTGATCACGAAGGCCAAGCAGCACATCATCGAGCGGCAAGTCACCGCCTCGTCCGCACTGCACGCGGTGCTCGACGAGTACACCGCGCTGTTCGCGCGCATCCAGGACGACTACCTCAAGCACCGCATGGCGGACGTGCGCGACTCGATCCTGCGCATCGAGTCGCACCTGCTGATCGAGCAGACCGAGGGGATAACGCCGAGCGACGAGCCGGTGGTGGTGATCGCCCACGAGATCCTGCCGTCGCAGGCGATGAACCTGGGACGCGTCAATGTGGCCGGCATCGTCACCGAGATCGGATCGAACACCAGCCACGCGGCGATCCTGGCCCGATCGCGGGCGATCCCGGCCGTCGCCGGCGTGAGCGGGATCACCGCCGAGGCTCGGACGGGGGACCGCGTGGTCGTCGACGGCCGGGACGGGCACGTGATCGTCAACCCGGGGCCCGAGGTGGAGGCGGTATTCCGGACGCTGCAGCGCGAGTTCGTCAACCTGCGCGGGCAGCTCATCGAGAACCGCGATCTGGCGGCCGTCACGCGCGACGGCATTCCGATCGAGCTCCTGGCCAACATCAACAACGCCGCCGACGCCCGACTGGCCGCCGACGTCGGCGCCGTCGGGGTCGGGCTGTTTCGCACCGAGTACATGTTCCTCACGCACCAGACCGTGCCGAACGAGGACGAACAGTTCGAGACGTACCGCCAGGTAATCGACGCCAGCCCCGGCCGCAACGTCACGATCCGCACGCTGGACCTGGGCGGCGACAAGAGCGTCCCGTACCTGGGGCA
>JBGPMX010000646.1:0-3489 GCA_041487215.1 Planctomycetia bacterium
AATGCCGCTCGTTCGTTGCCGCCTGGTCGCCTGCCTCGCGCCGCTGGTCCTGCTGGGCGCCGCGCAGCCCGCGCGCGCCCAGGACGATATGGTGCAGAGGCGGCCCGGCATCGTGCTGCACGGCCGCATCGTAAACCAGGACGCCACGGGCATACGCATCCTGGAGGCCGGCACGAACCGCGAGCAGTTTGTCCCGGCCGACAAGATCGAGCGGATCGAGCTGAAGCTTTCGGCCGAGCAGCGCGAGGGGGAGGATCTGTACCGGGAGAAGAGCTACGCGGCGGCCGTACAGCGGCTCCGTGCGGCGCTCGGAGTCGAGCGGCGTGGCTGGCTGCGCCGTCGCATCGGCAGCGAGATCGTTGCCGCCAGCCTGGCGCTCGACGATCCGCTGGCGGCGATCGACGCCTTCCTGGAGGCGTCGCAAGACCCGCAGAGCCCGCTCCCCTGGTCCGCGATCCCGATCGGCTGGCTGCCCGATGCGCCGCCGGCCGCGCTGCGCCAGCGCGCGGCGGTGCTGCTCCGTGAAGAGGATCCCTTGCGTCGCCTGATCGGCGCCAGCTACCTGTTCGGCACGGAGCAATCCGAGCCGGCGCGAAGCGCGCTCACGCAGCTCGCACGACACAGCGATGAGCGGCTCGCGGCGCTCGCGCGCACGCAGCTCTGGCGCTGGCGCATGGACCAGGCCAGCGCGGCGGAAATCGCCGGCTGGGAGAGCGAGCTGGACACGTTGAGCCCGGACACGCGGGGCGGCCCCAGCTTCGTGCTCGGGCTGGCGCTGGAACGGCTCGGCGCGCACGACGCGGCGGCGCTGGCCTTCCTCCGCCCCGCGCTGGTCCTGCGCGGCGACGCGCGGATCGCCCGCCGCTCCGCCTACCTGGCCGCACTGGCGCTCGAACGCGAGCACCCGGACGAGGCGAAGCGGCTGCACGAGGACGTCGTCCTCGAATACCCGCGCAGCACGGAAGCGGCCAGCAGCCAGGCACGCCTGGAAACACTCGGGGAGTGAGTGCCTCCATGACACCCCAGCCGAAACGCTCGCACCTGTTCCCGCTCGCCGCGCTCCTGGTGCTGGCGGCGGCCGCACCGGAGGTCGCCCACGCGCAGGCGCCGCCTGCCGCGGCCGCCGCCGAGCCGCCCGCGGTGAAGCAGAACTTCACCTACTTCCTGTTCGGCGGCGGCGGGTTGATCGGCATCGCCTGCACCGTGCCCATCCTCTTGATGAGCGTCGCGGCCGTCGCGCTCGCAATCGAGCAGATCATCACCGTGCGGCGCAGCGTGCTCATGCCGCCCGGCCTCGGCGCGGAGCTGCACTCGCTGATCGCCAATGGCAGCTTCGCGCACGCCGAGCAGCAGTGCAGGCTGAAGCCTAGCTTCCTGTCGCGCGTCGCTCTGGCCGGCCTCCAGGAGGTGCGGCTCGGCTACACCGCCGTGGAAAAGGCTATGGAGGACGCCAGCCAGGGCGAAGCGTCACGGCTGTCCCGCAAGATCGAGCTGCTCTCCGTGCTCGCCAACATCTCGACCATGCTCGGCCTGTTCGGCACCGTGGTCGGGCTGGTGATCGCCTTCAAGCAGGTGGCCGACACGCAGGGCGTGGCACGCGCGTCCGATCTCGCCGGCGGCATCTACCTGGCGCTGATGACTACGGTCGAGGGGCTGATGGTGGCCATCCCGAGCGTCGGCGCCTACGCGCTGTTCCGGCACCGCGCCGACCAACTGGCGGCCGAGACCGCGCTGATGGCCGAATACGCGTTCACGGGCTACAAGCGCGAGCGCGCAGCACGCCGCACCACCGAGCCGCCGCGACCGTCGCGCAGCCCGGCCGGGGGATAGCTCATGCGCAGGCCGAACATCCAGCGACCCGGCGGCATGCCCATCAACATGACGCCGATGATTGACGTGGTGTTTCAGCTCATCGTCTTCTTCACGGCGACCAGCACGATCGCGCGCAACGAGTTCAACCAGTCCGTCGAGCTGCCCGTGGCGCGCAAGGGGCAGGACCGCGACGAGGCATCGCAGAAAGCCAAGGTCACGGCCAACGTCGTCGAGAGCGGCGAGGTGTACATCGCGGCGCGGCTCACCAGCCCCGCGCAGTTCGAGGAGATCCTCCGCGCGGAACGGGCCGCGCGGCCGGCGGACGAGATCGAAGTGCAGTTCCGGGCCGACCGCGCGGCCCCGTACCGCGCCGTCGAGCCCCTGCTGCTCGCCTGCGCCCGCGCCGGCATCTGGCGCGTCAGCTTCGCCGTCAAGCCGGCCCCCAGTCCATAGTACCCGTCACGCTTCGAAGGACGGGCGAAGTCGTGTCATCCTGAGTCAAGCGAGGTACGAGCGCAGCGAAGGATCTGGGTACAACGAAACGACTTCGCCGGTGCGCCATCACGGCCGGCCGCGACAACCCAACGGACAACGGACTTTCTCCTGTGCGCCTACCCGGAAATAAATCGATCACTGCCGCCGACATCGGCTCGTCCATGACCCCGATGATCGACGTCGTGTTCCAGCTGCTCATCTACTTCATCTGCACGGCGAGCTTCCGGGTCGCCGAGCAGACGCTGCCCACGACCCTGCCGCCGTCGGGCTCGGTCGGCTTCACCCCGTCGCGCGAGGTCGAAGAGCTGGAGCTGGTGCGCATCGTTCTGGCGCAACAGGGCGGGAATCTCGAGATTCGGCTGAACGGCCAAGCGTGCGCGGACCTGGCGGCATTGAGCGAGCGACTCGCCCAGCTGCGCAGCCTGGTGGCGCTCCCGGTCGTACTCGACATCGGCCCGGACGTCGAGCTCGGGCACGTCGTCGCCGCGTACGATACGTGCTTGTTGGTCGGCCTGACGGACATCCACTTCGCGGCGCCCGGGGGATGAAATGAGATCACCACGGAGACACCGAGACGCGGAGAGGATAAGAGCGGAGAACAGAAAAAGACTATCTCACCGCAGAGACGCAGAGAACGCGGAGAGGCCACAAGAAAGAAGCGCTTGAGAAAAGGAGGAGCGTTTTCGAAAACGGGGGAGAGTTTGCTGAAGTCAACACCTCATCTCACTCGGCGTTCTCTGCGTCTCTGCGGTTCATTGTCCCTGAGCAGCCAGTAGCACGGGAGCGTGTTGCATGAGCTTCAAGGCTTGCTTGCTCCTGCTGCTCGCGGGCGCGGTCCTCACCCCGCGCAGCGCGGCGGCCGGGGTCGTCGCGGCACTCGTCCCGGCGGCGGCAGTCGGCGCCACGCCGGCCGACGAGGCGAAGGACCCGGAGCAGGCCTACCTGGACGCGCTCAAGGATCGCAAGCTCTTCCGGCTGCTCGAGGCGTACTGCACCCGGCAACTGGCACGGGCGGACCTGCGCGAGTCCGAGCGCGCGCGCTACACGGTCGAGCTGGCCAACGGGCTGGCCGAACAGGCCCAGCAGGAGCGGGACGCCACGCAGCGCGCCCGGCTCTGGGAGCGGGCGTCGGCCATCGTCCACGCCTTTCTGGACGCGCATCCCGAACACGCGCAGGCGCCC
>JBGPMX010000647.1:0-3485 GCA_041487215.1 Planctomycetia bacterium
AAGTGACAAAGTGACAAAGTGACAAAGTGAGTACGCCGGACCCGGTAGTTGGATGTTTAACCCCTACCCCGATCGTAACCAAAGCGTAGCACGATCGGGCTGGGCGCCTGAGCTGACGCGTGGCCCGTCCGTGTCTGGCGCGCACGCCGCTGGCGTAAGTGTAGGCGGGTCTCTCCGAGACCCGCGTCAGCGTTTCGGAGAAACGCTGCTACACTCAGGCCCTTCGCAAAGCCTCAGGGCGTGCCAGCCAAATCAGGACACTACCCACGATCGGGGTCGGCCCCGGACATGTTACACATGGCGTAGCCGTGTCTGCCGCACAAGCCGCTGGCGTCGCGGTTAAACATTTGGCAGCAGGTCAGCGGATCAACCTGTCAGCGGGTCAACCGTATGAAAACCCACGCGATACGGTCTTTGCGAGACACGCTGGCTTCCGACCCGCCGGCCTACGGACTCTGGGTCACGCTCGAAGCACCGAGCGTCACCGAGATGGCCGTCGCGCTGGGGGTCGATTGGGTCGTGATCGACGCCGAGCACGGGCACCTGGACTGGCACGACATCGCCGCACACGTGCGCGCCGCGGTACGCAGCGACACGGTCGTTCTGGTGCGGATCGCCGAACTGCAGCGCGGGCTCGTCAAACGGGTGCTCGACATTGGAGCCGACGGCATCGTTGTCCCGTCGGTGGAATCCGCCGAGGAGCTCGAGCGCGCGGTCGCGTTCGCGCGCTATCCTCCGGACGGGATGCGCGGCATCGGCGCCGAGCGTGCCACGGCCTGGGGCCAGTGCATCGCGCAGCACGCCGCCGAAGCCAACGACCACGTGCTCGTCGTGCCGATCGTCGAGTCGCTGCGGGGCGCGCGCTCGATCGACGCGCTCTGCGCCGTGCCCGGCGTGGAGATCTTTTTCCTCGGTCCCGCCGACTTCTCGGCCACGGCCGGCTACGCCGGGCAATGGGAGGGCCCGGGCGTCGCCGAGCAGCTCCTGGTGGTCAAGGACGCGGTGCGGCGGCACGGCAAGCACTGCGGCGTGGTGGCCACGAGCGATTCGAACCTGGTCGAACGCCGCCAAGAAGGCTTCACCTTGCTGGCCGTCGGCATTGACGGCCCGATGCTGGCGTCGCGTATCCAGGCGGCGCTGGCCCACGCCGGCCAGCCGCGCCGCTTCGACGCCTCACTCGCTCCACCCCGCCGCCCACGCGGGAGCGATTAACACGAGTCGCGCTCGGCGTGGCCAGCACCGCCAACGGACCGGACGCTCCGCGTCCCGTTACCTGATGCTTTGTCCAGCGATCGTTCTCCTCGGGCTGCTGTCGCACACCGGCCCTGCCGCCGGCGCATCGGCCGCTCCACAACCCGGGCTCAGCGTCGAGGACATCTTCGGAAGGCCGCTGAACGACGCGCGGGTCGTGCTCGTGGACTGGGAAGGATACATCGCCAACCCGGCCGTCAGGTTCTTCGTGCGGCCACCGTCCGATGCCGCGTTCCCGGCCACGGCAACGCTCACCGCCAACGACGCGCGGCTCTGCTTCGACCTCCCCAGCGTGGCGGGCGCGGAAGGGCCGAGAAAGGAGCTGGCGTTCCCGCGCGACCAGAAGCTGCCGGTGCTCGTCTCGATCTTTCCCGATCGAGCCGCGCACGACCAGGATCGCGTTTTGGAGATCCGCTTCCGGGATGCCAGGGGCCGGACCGAGCGGCTCGCCGTGCCCATCCACGTCATCGACCAGGACCGCGACCGGCCGAACAAATTCCACGTGGTCGTCGACTTCTCCCAAGATAAGACCGGGTTCTTCCGGGTCGCGAAGAGGCGCGAGATCGTCGAGCAAGCCGCCAGCGACTGGGCCTACTTCCTCGATGGCACGCGGTGGGAGCCGGTGGCGGCCGGGACCGAAAAGACGTTCATCTGGGACCAGGACGGCTTCAAGACGGGCCGGCAGGTGAGCAACGCCCGCGCGTACACCGGGTACTTGCTGTACGGGTACGGCATCCACAGCGCCGAAGTCCGCTCGGGTGGCGAGCCATCGAGGTACGGCGGATTCCAGCGCGACGCCGCCACGGGAACCGTCTTGCCGATCCGTCGTTCCGGCGGCATCGAGGTCGAAACCGCGGGAAACTACAACAGCAGGGGCTGGCTGGTCGAGCTCGACGACGCGCAGTGGTGGAAAGCGACGAACCTGGGGGACGTCCCGAACGATCTGTACTCGATCGTCCACCACGAGATCGGTCACGCGCTCTTTTTTAACCCGGCCCATCCACGGATCGACGAAGCGAAGCGAGGCAACGGGCTGGCCGCGCCCGATCTCCGGGCGTACCTCGGCCGCAACCCGCGCATCGACCGCGCGGACCATTTCGATGGCGCGATCGACCCGGTGTGCCGTCGCGGTGCGTTTGGGTACGAGTACCATGGCCAGATGCCGCTGGGACGCTGGCTGATCACGAAACTCGACCTACTCGCAGCCCAGGCGGCCGGCTACCGCCTGCGCGATACCGCACCGTTCGTGCCGCTGGCCATGAGCGGTGCCGCGCTTCCTCCGGCGAATCGAGCGGCGTGGTATTCAGCCATGTTGCGTGCCAGCGGCGGCGTCCCGTTCTACAACTGGGAGGTGATCGCGGGCGCTCTGCCGCCCGGCCTGTCGCTCGACTCGTTCACCGGCGAGATGCGCGGGAGGCCGACGCAATCCGGATCGTACGACTTTACGGTCCGTGTTCGGGACTACGACGAGAACGCTGCCGGGCAGACACGGCGCCTGCGGATCGTCGTGGCCGATTCGGCCGCACCCTCGCCCGCTGATCCGCATCACGAAACGGCTCCACTCCCACACTACCGCAGACATGTTCCCACAACCGACGGAGAGCACCATGAGCCAGGTTGAGACGCGGATTTGCAGCGCGTGGGTCGCGGCACTCATCTTCTTGGCCGCCGGACCGGGCGCGCGGGCACAGGGTCCGCATCCGATTCAGGCGGCCCAGGCCTACCGCAAAGCGGGCCAGCCGGCGACCCCCGTCTCGGACAGCACCATCGTGTGCGAGGCCGAGGAGTTCCAGGTCACGCGGCCCGGCTGGGCGGCCAGGGCCTGGGGATCCAACTACTACGCGGCGACCCTGGCGAACTCGTTCCTCAGCCGCAAGGCCTATCTCGGCGCGCCCGAACAGTGCGACCGATCCGTGGCGACGCTCGACGTCCAGGTGCCCAAGGCCGGCCGCTACCTGGCCCTGGTGCGTTACGAAGCCGTCTACCGCTTCGAGACGCAGTTCCGGTTAGAGATCGAGCAGAACGGCAAGACCGTGCTCGATCGGCTCTACGGCGCACGCGACAACGTCAAGATCTGGGCCTTCGGCGCCAAGCTCCAGAGAGAGCACGCCTGGCCCTGGGGCGCGGTCGAAAACATGCTCTGGGAGGGGCACGACGCCTCTGTGGACCTGCAGGCCGGCACAGCCCGCCTGTCGCTTATCGCCAATAAACAGCCCGGCAACGCCGCCCGCCGC
>JBGPMX010000648.1:0-3481 GCA_041487215.1 Planctomycetia bacterium
CATTGCGATCGGCTGCGATCGCCCAGTACTGCACCAGGTCACCCGGCTTGAGACGGTGCTCGGACAAGCGCCATTCGGCCGTCTCTCTTGCGCTGCCCCGTCGCGGTTCGTTGTAAGACCAGGTCTGGAGGTCGCGCGGCGACGGGTCATCGTTCAGCCGATAGCGCAGGCCGAGCGAGGCGAGGCCCTGGTCGTCCTTGGCTTCCACGACCACCCTCAGGGTCTGATCCGGTTGGAGCTGAAGATCGCGGCCGGGCGAGGCAATCGCAACGGTGGGGGGCAGGTCGCGCGCGACCGTGATCGAATGCCGCACGGGGTCCGGTTCCTCGAAGCCTTCCGTGTCCGCGACTCTGAGCTGGTACGTGCCGCCCGTGGTGATCGGCAGCGACGCGAGCCACTGGCGGTCATCCGCGCCGCGCGTGCAGGCGACCGTCTCTTCGGCCGCCGGCCCAGGCGTTGACGCGGCGAACCCGTGGCGCTGAACAGCGAGCGTTGCCCTCTGGAGCGGTTTGTTCGCGGTGAACTCGATGCGGGCGGTCGTTCCGGCCAGCGCGTGCAGGTCGCCGTTCGAGTCATCGATGCGTTGCGCCGGCAGCCCGGTGTACTTCGGGAAGATGTACTCAACCGCGATCCGCTGGATCGTCGGCCGCTCCACCATCTCGAGGTGAAACAGGCCGCTTTGCCCGTCCCCCGCGCGGATGAAGTAGTCGAAGCTCTCGCGCAGGGCGGGGAGCGTCGCCTGGAACCAACCCGGTTTCGTTTCGACCGGGGTCATTGCGACGCGCTGCCATGCGCCGCCCGGCGTTCGCTTGTGCAGCGCGGAGTCGCGCGGCACCGCGCCGGTGACGCGGGCCGAGATGGTGACCGGGGTCTGCTCCAGGAGCCGCTTGCTCCCCGGTGCCACCTCGGCCACGCGGGTGGCGGTGTAGGGAGCGACCGTGGACCACGGCCACACGACGCGCGCGAAACCGTTCGCGAACCGCTCGGGCAGGGCGGTGGCGTAGAGGCCGAGCGTGGCGAGAACGGCCGCGCCGAGCAGAGCGATCCGTCGCAGGGCTCGCCGGTCGATGCAATCCGTCAACTCGAGGTCGGCGGTCGCCTCGACCGCGTCGTGCACGATCGCCTCGACCAGACGAGGCGATCCGTAACCGTTCGATCGGCCCAGCTGGAGGGCGTTGATGAAGCGGTTGCCGAGTTCCGGGTGCCGACGCTCCACCATCGAAGCGAAAAAGTCGTCGCGTCGATCCTCGAGCAGCCGCTGGAGAATGAAAACCACGAGCGATCCGAAGAGCGTGCCCCAGAGCAGGAGTGCCAAAAGCGTTCGGCCCGCAGTGCCCGGCTGCAAGAGATTGTCCAGGCCGGCGGTAAGCAGGGCCGCGGTCGCCGTCGCGGCCGCGGCGACGAGCGCGCCCTCGGCCGCTCTGCGCAGTCGCCAGCGCCGCCGCACGGCTTCCAGCTCTTCCATCAGGCGTGGGTACGCTTCCGCGATGCTCATGGTGCACCTCGTGATCAAGTACGTCAGGCTTTCCAGCCTGATTCTGCTCGGCAATCGGCCTTGTCAGGCTGGAAAGCCTGACGTACGCCCTGCTCAGACCAGGTGGTTCCGCCGCCGGATCACCCACTCGGCGGTCACCGCGGCAAGAAACGTCAGGAACAGAACGGGTGAATCCCAGAGCTCGCTGCGCAGGACGCGTTCGATGCGTCGCTCGCGCCGCTCGATCCGTTCTGCCAGCCCGTTCGCCTGGTTTATGTCCCAGTACAGTCCACCGCTGCGCGTGGCCAGGTCGCGCAGGAACTCCTTGCGCGTGCCGGTATCCGCCAGCTCGAGCCCCGAGCCGTGCACCAGGAATTCCGCGGTCTGGTTCGCGGTATCGCGTCCTGCCCGCCGCAGGGAAGCCCGAACCGCGTAGCGGCCGCCGGCGCTGGGGTAAAAGACTCCGCTGGCGGCATCGGGCTCCGCGGACGAGGAGCTCATTGCGACACCGACCGGCTGGCCCGCCTCATCGGCGACCTCGACGGACAGCTCGTCCTCGCCGCTATTCTGACCGGGCCGAGCCTGCCGTGCGACCCGGATCGTGACTTGCTTCCCGGCGTCGTAGGCGGGTTGGTCCGTACTGACAACCAGAGCCGGCTCCTGGTCGATCGGTTCTTTACCCGCGAGCCATCGCACCGTCTGGCCCCAGAACCGGGCATAGAGTGTGTCCGGCTGGCCGAGCGCGCGCGGGAGCCGAGTCCAGCGCCACGTGGTGTCGGCCGTGAGTACGGCCGAGTGTCCCTGGCCGTAGCGCTCGACCGCCATAACGATGAGCGGTTTCACGGCGCCGCCGCGCGGGGCCACGGCCAGCACGCTGGCGCCCGGTTTCTCTGTGGCGACCACGCTGCATCCCGCGAGCGGCGAGGACGCCGCCCAGAGCGCGGCATCCTGAACCCTGTCCCCCGTGACGCGGAAGATCGGGTGGTCGCGCCCCGCTTCCGTCAGTCCGATCACGAAAGGATCTTCCGACTGCGTCGCGTCCGATTCGGAAAAGATCACCGGGAGCGCATCGGCGAGCGGCGAGGTCCGGAAGCCGTCCGGCCCGAACGAGCGGTAGCCGCCCAGCACCAGAAGCGATTTGCCCGCGTCGATCCATTCCACGATCGCGCGGTATTCAGCCGGCGTCAAGTAGCTCGCCTCCATGTCGCCCAGGATGACGACGTCGAACTTGTCAAGCTGCTCGGGAGTGATCAGATCGGGCGGTGCCGCACCGCTCCCGCTCTCGGGGTTGGGCCGCCGCACGACGGTGACCGCGCTCACGTCGGGGTCCGCTTCGAGCTGGCGGCGCAGGTAGGTGTACTCCCAACGTAGGAACCCCTCGATGTAGAAGACGCGGATAGGCTCGGCGTCGACGCGGAGCGGGAAGTGCTGCGCGTTGTTCGTGAGGAGCCGTTCATCCGCGTTTCCGGTCACCGCGGCCGTGAAGACGAAGCTGCCCGGTTCCGTGGCGCGGATCGTCATGCTCACCCGTTGGTCGGCCTCGCCGCGCGGCAGGTGCACGCTCTGCACCGCGAAGTCCTGCCGACCGCGCCGGATGACGACCTGAGCATCCGCCTCGGGCTCGCCGCTCTTTGCCACGAGCACTTCTACCGTGGTGTCATTATTCACCATCGTTCGCTCGGGAGCGTTCACGCGGCGCACGGAGAGATCGTAGCTCGCGGCGCTCGGGTCCGGATCGAAACCAACGGTGTAGATCGGCGTGCCCAGCTGATCCAGGCCGGTCGTTCCTTGTTCGCCCGAGTTGTCCACGCCGTCGCTGATCAACAGCACGCCCACGAGCTCGTTGGATCGGAGCTGCCGCACCGTCTCGCCAAGCGCCCGCGCCAGATCGGTTCGCTCGGCGCGGGG
Source organism: Planctomycetia bacterium (assembly GCA_041487215.1). Taxonomy (GTDB): domain Bacteria; phylum Planctomycetota; class Planctomycetia; order JALXBF01; family JBGPMX01; genus JBGPMX01. The sequence continues at coordinate 3,383 of JBGPMX010000648.1, forward strand.
CGACTCCGGCAGGCGGCCGGCGGCGACCGGCCGGCCGGAGACGTCGAACAGGTCCACGCGTACCTCGGGTCCGGGCCGGCCTTCCACGTCCGGTATCAG
>JBGPMX010000649.1:0-3478 GCA_041487215.1 Planctomycetia bacterium
GATGACGAACGGCAGGCCGACCAGGGAACGCCCGAGACGCATAACGGGCCGGCACAGCCCCGCAAGGCCCGGCAGGCAAAGCGAGCCAACCGAACGATACCGCCGCGCACCCGGCGATCCCGCTGAACCACATTCCCGAGAAAACGATCGCTTCATAGAATACGCTGTTCTCCGCGGCAGGCCCGGCACGAGCACCGGCTGCCCGCCCCGTCTCGGACGGCCGCGTCGCATCGGTTTGGCTCCCTGTTGGAATGGATGGCTCGATGAGTACGACGCTGGATTCACGCTACGATCCGAACGAGGCCCAACAACGCTGGTACGACTTCTGGGAACGCCGCGGGTACTTTCATGCCGAGCCGGACGAGCGGCAGCCGTACACCATCGTCATCCCGCCGCCCAACGTCACCGGGGCCCTGCACATGGGGCACGCGCTCAACAATACGCTCCAGGACGTGCTCATCCGATGGCGGCGCATGCAGGGCTTCAACACGCTCTGGGTGCCCGGCACCGATCACGCCGGCATCGGCACCCAGGCGGTCGTCGAGCGCCGGCTGCGCGAGCAGGAGAAGAAAACTCGCCACGACCTGGGGCGCGACGGGCTGGTCCAGAGGATCTGGGCGTGGAAGGACGACTACGAGGCGCGCATCCTCAACCAGCTCCGCCGCCTGGGCAGCTCCTGCGACTGGCAGCGCACCCGCTTCACGCTCGACCCCGTTTGCGCCCGCGCCGTCCGGCAGACCTTTTTCCGCATGTTCCAGGACGCCCTGATCTACCGCGGCAAGCGGCTGGTGAATTGGGACACCCACCTGCAAACCGCCGTGGCGGACGACGAAATCTTCCACGAGACCGTGCAGGGACATCTCTGGACCTTCCGGTACCCGGTGAAGGCCGCAGGGGAGCCCGCGGGCCAAGCCGGGGAGCACATCCGGATCGCCACCACGCGACCGGAAACCAGGCTGGGCGACACGGCGGTCGCCGTGCATCCCGCGGACCCGCGTTACCAGCACCTGATCGGCCGGACGGTCGAGCTGCCGCTCACCGGACGCGAGATTCCGATCATCGCCGACGCGATCCTGGTCGACCCGAAGTTCGGCACCGGCTGCGTCAAGGTCACGCCGGCGCACGATCCGAACGACTACCAGACCGGGCTGCGGCACCGGCTGCCGATGATCAACATCTTGAACCCGGACGGAACGATCCACGCGAACGGCGGCAAGTACGCCGGCATGGATCGCGACGCGGCGCGCGAGGCGGTGGTCGCCGACCTCCAGGCGCTCGGCCTGGTCGAATCCGTCGAGGACTACGAGACGCAGGTGGGACACTCCGATCGGTCCAAGACGCCGATCGAGCCCTACCTATCCGACCAGTGGTTCGTTCGGATGGACAAGCTCGCGGAAGCGGCCATGGACGCCGTGCGCGACGGCCGCGTGCGGATTCATCCCGAGCGCTACACCAAGACGTACCTGGACTGGCTGGGCGAGAAGCGGGACTGGTGCATCAGCCGGCAGCTCTGGTGGGGCCACCGCATACCGGTGTGGCGGCAGCCGGTATCGCACGACGCTCCCGCGCAGGCGGCGGCTTTGCGCGCGCTTGAAACGCAGCCGGGTGCGGCACCCGAGGACAGCATCGCCTGGCAGATCAACCGGCAGGGAACCGGCGAGATCGTGCACAGTTCCCACGAGGAGCCCTCGCTTTTCGCCGACCTGGCCGAAGGGGATTACGACATCCTGGTCTGCATGCTGCGTGACGATGCCGCGCTCGTGGCGTCGCTCGAGGCCGCCGGCTTCGTTCAGGATCGGGACGTGCTCGACACCTGGTTCAGCTCGGCGCTCTGGCCGCACTCGACGCTCGGTTGGCCCGAGCCGACGCCGGACCTCGAGTACTACTATCCGACCAGCACGCTGGTGACCAGCCGCGACATCATCACGCTCTGGGTCGCTCGCATGGTGATCACCGGCCTCTACAATTGCGGCGACGTGCCGTTCCGCGACGTCTACATCCACCCGAAGATCCTCGACGCCTTCGGCCAGACCATGTCGAAGAGCAAGGGGAACGGCGTGGACCCGCTGGACATCATCGACCGCTACGGGGCCGACGCGCTGCGTTTCACGCTCACGCGGATGACCACCGAAACCCAGGACGTGCGCATGCCGGTGGGCTACGCGTGCCCGCACTGCGGAACGATCATCGCCCAGAAGTCCGAGCACCAGCAAATGAAGCCGCGCGATGGCCGCAAGCCGCGCATCAAGTGTCCCAGCTGCAAGAAGGAGTTCCAGTTCTCGAGCCCCAACTTCGACCCCGACGCGGGGGAACCGGTTGGCCGGGTGGTGTCGGAGCGATTCGAGGAGGGGCGGAACTTCGCCAACAAGCTCTGGAACGCCGCCCGGTTCGCGCTCCTGAACCTGGAAAACTACACGCCCGGCCCCGTGGCGCTCGACCAGCTGGCGGACGAGGAGCGCTGGATCCTCAGCCGGCTGGCGGGCACGGTCAGCGAGGTGACCGAGCACCTGGAGCGGTTCCGTTTCAGCGCCGCCGCCAACGCGATCTACGACTTTGCGTGGAGCGAGTTCTGCGACTGGTACGTGGAAATGGCGAAGCTGCGGCTGCGCGACCCGGCGACCCGCGGCCCGGCCCAGCGCGTGCTCGCCACCGTGCTCGACCATCTGATCCGGCTGCTCCAGCCGGTCATGCCGTTCCTGGCCGAGCAGGTCTGGCAGGCACTCGGCGCGCACGCGCCGGAACGCGGCATTCCCATCCCGTCCGCGCCGGCCGACAGCGTGATGATCGCGCCGTGGCCGCTCGCGCCCACCGAGTGGCGTGATCCGCAGGTCGAGCGACGCATCGCCCGCTTGCAGGAGGTCATCAAGGCGATCCGGAACATCCGCAGCAAGTTCAGCGTAGAACCGAAGAGACGGGTGACGGCGGTGCTACGCACGTCGGCCGATATCGCGGCCGAGCTGCGCGGTTTTGCCCCCTTCATCGCCCAGCTGGCCACGGTGTCTGATCTGCGCGTCGGGCCGGACGAGGGGAAGCCGGCAGATTCGGTTTCCGCCGTCTCGAGCGACTGGGAGCTCTGGGTGCCGCTCGCCGGCCTCATCGATCGGCCAGCGGAGATCGCGCGCAACCGCAAGCTGCTCGGGTCGATCGAGGGGCAGCTGAAAAGCTTCCGCAGCAAACTGGGCAGCGCCGAGTTCGTGTCCAAGGCGCCCCCAGACGTCGTAGAGCTGCACCGCCAGCGCGAGGCCGATCTCCTCAACCAGAAAGCCTCGCTCCAGGAGATCCTCCACGAACTGGAGGGTGTGCCCGGGTGAGAGCTCACCGAGCTAAGGGCCCGCGCAAAAATAACTTGACCAATGGCCCCACTTGAAAGAGAGAATTCGCCGCGGATGGAGTGTGGACCGTGCTTCACGTCGCCCGACCCGAACGGCCATGAAGCTCGGCGGATTCTCTCTTTCCAAGCGGGCCCGGCCGCGTGAGC
>JBGPMX010000650.1:0-3478 GCA_041487215.1 Planctomycetia bacterium
AGCGGCCGTCTCGGCCGCGATGGCGGCAATATGCCGCTCCAGCTCGCGCACCCGGCTGGAGAATTCGCTCCACTGCCCGCGTAGCCGCTCGATCTGGGCAGCGACGTCGCGCGCGTGCGCGCGCTCGTAGGCGATCTCGCTCTCGAGCCGGCCGATCTCCTGCCGGACATCGGTGAGCCGGCCCTCGAGCGCGCGGATCTGCTGGTCCAGCTCCTCGATCAGTGATTCCACCTGGATCAGGCGGGCGGCGATCGAATCCGAGCGGGCGGCCTCGATGGCCGCGTTCTGCGCGAGCGCCTCCGCCCTGCGCTCGGCGGCCTCGAGCTGATCGCTGAGCGCACCCAGCTCGGCCAGCCCCGTACTGACGCGCAGCTCGCGCAGGCGATCCGCATGTTCCTGGTAGCGCCGCGCCTTGCCCGCCTGCAGCTTGACGCTGCGCAATTGCTTCTCGACCTCCTCGGCGATGTCGCCGAGGCGGAGCAGGTTCTGCTCGACGTGCTCGAGCTTGCGCAGCGACTCGAGCTTGCGCGCCTTGAAGCGGCTGATCCCCGCCGCCTCCTCGAACAGCGCGCGACGGTCGCGCGCCGAGGCCTGGAGCAGGACATCGACCTTCCCCTGCTCGATCACGCTGTACGCCTCGGTGCCCGCGCCGGTGCCCAGGAACAGGTCGCGGAAATCGCGCAGCCGCGCGGGGGTCTTGTTGATCAGGTACTCGCTCTCGCCCGGGCGATAAACGCGGCGGGTGATGGTGACGTCGTCGGCGTCGAACGCGAGGTGCCGGTTTCGGTTGTCGAACGTGAGCGACGCCTCGGCGAACCCCTGGCTACGGCGCGTGCCCGAGCCGTTGAAGATGACGTCGGCCATCTCCTTGCCCCGCAGGCTCTTGGCCGATTGCTCGCCAAGCACCCACTTGATGGAGTCGACGACGTTGGACTTGCCCGATCCGTTCGGCCCGACGATGGCAGTGATACCCGCACCGAACTCGAACAGCGTCTTGTCCGCAAAGCTTTTGAAGCCCAGGAGTTCGAGGCGTCGCAGCATGGCGCAGGGCACCGAGGGACAGGGAAACGGCACCGAACGGCGCGGTAGCGCCCCTCCGCGCGCCGGACGAGAAGCGCGGAGAACGGGCGGCGTGCCGGTTCCTCATTGTGACAGAGGCGGCTTCGTTTGAAAACCTGTCAATTCGCCGAACGCTTGAAGATGCGGTCCAGCGTGGAGGGCTTGGTGAGATAGTTCTTCGGCTTGGCGTCGTCCGACGCCGCGTCGCTCGTCTCGTCGGCGGCCCCGCCCGCCTTCCCCTTCTTGGCTTCGAACCAGTGGAACAGGTTCGGCATGGCCTCGTTTTCGTTCACATTGGCCGCGTCAGCGTACAGCCGGCGTAGCCGCTGCGCCAGCCGGGCGGGGTCGGGCAAGGCGTCCATCTCGAACCGGCCGGGTAGGTTGTGGTTCTGGTCCGCCTGGATCAGCATGCTGACGACGTCCGGGTAGGTCGCCCCCTGGGCGGTCAAACGGCGGATCACCTCGTCGATCTTGAAGCCGCAGAACTCCTGGTAGGTGTCCTCGCCCTTCTCGAACCGGCTCAACTGGATCTGCTTCGATTGCGTCGACGCCTGGAGCAGGATGTTGGATCCGACCTTGAGGTGGAGCGGGCGCTGGAGCGCAAGCTCGCGGCCGAACAGCACGATCTCGCAACGGTCCCGGCTGGAAACATGGATGACGGGGACCCCGGTCGTCGCCACGCGGTGCAAGTGCAGGTGGTCCCCCAGCACGTCCTCGGGGATCGCGTCGTCGCGGTCGTCGAGCGCGCGGAGGGCGCGGAAGGCCCCGTATTTGAGCTCGGCGCCGGCGCCGTCGTCGAGCAGTTGGCGGAGCTTCACGCGCGAGATCGCCTCGTCGAGCGAGCTTAGCGCGGTGAGCGCGTGCGCCCGGTACTCGGGAATGTCGCGTGCGGCGTCCGCGAGTTCCTCGGCGGCGCCCGGGTCGCTCAGGTAGGCGAGCGCCTCGGCGGAGAAGAACCGCACGTCCGGGTCCTCGCTGGCCATGCCGTCCTTGAGCGCGCTGATCGAGCGCACGCCGATGCCCTCGAGCCGCAGCGCGGCGGTGCGCGACGTGACCGGGTTCATCAGCTCGGTCTGGTAGCGCGTGATCTGTTCCGCTTCGCCGGCGTCGCTGCGATAGATGGGGATGCGGCCGACCACGTCCAGGAAGCGGCGGATATTATGGCGGTACTGCGTGGGAATCTTCAGCGTCACCTGCAGCGCGTTCTTCGTGTCGGCCACCGGCGCCGATTCGCCCAGCCCGCCGTGGAACCGCTCGTTGATCCGCATCATGATGGCACGCGTGTAGCGGGCCTGGCGGTGCGCGTTATCGGTGAGCAGCAAGAAGTTCCGGTCGAGCATGGCCACGCCGCCGCCCAGGATGCGGCCGCGCCGCAGCGCCTCGGGCGAATCCTCCTCGCCCCCCAGCGCCGAGTCGACCATCACGGGTCCCGCGGCGAAGGCCCACACGCGGCCGGCCAGAACCCCGCCGCCCTTGAACGACGCCGTCTCCTGCAGCCAGGCCCGGAGCAGCCACCCCCCCTCGAGGCTGGTCGTCAGCTCCTTGCTGGGGACCTGCACCTCGACGTCCAGCGTGTCTCCCTTGTGCGGCCGGTGTGCCTGATCGGCCGCATGGGCCTTCACCCTCGCCTCCGACTTGCACCAGCAGCCCGCGGACTTGCAGCCGCGCGCGCCGGGCGAGATCACCGCGCGGAGCCGAACCAGCGCCGTGCTTTTCGACGCCAGGATCTTCTCGGCGCCGCTCACCTCCCACTTCTGCATCTCCTGGACAAGCGCCGCGCGGTCCGGGCCGGGCAGCGGATCGCTTCCGGTGCCGCGCAACCCGACGACCAGGCCCACCCCTTCGACCACCATCGGGCGGGTCCCGTCGACGACCGTGATTTCCCCGATCGTCTTTTCTTCCTTTTCCTTGGCCTCCTTGTCATCGCCGGCTCGAAGCATCGAAAGACCGGCCATCCCGATCAGGATCAGAGCCGCGGCCAAAACGACCGGCTTCGCGCTTTTCATTCCAACGCCCTCGCCTTCCATGACGGGTCCGAGCCCGGCGCAACCATCGGCACGGGAAACCGATCGGACCGAGCTGAGCAGGAACTCGGAAGAACGTGCGGCCGACCGAACGTACGTCAGGCTTTCCAGCCTGACAAATGATCGCCCATCGCGCGGGTCAGGCTGGAAAGCCTGACGTACGGTCCGTATTGCTGCATTGCTGCCAAGGGGGCGAGAAGATAGGACGATGGGCCGAAATGGTCAAGGCGGATCGTAGCCGCCGCGGCAGAACGGCTGGCAGCGCGCGAGCCGCCACATCCCCTTCGCAGCCCCTTTGATCGGGCCGTGCTTGCGCACCGCCTCGATGAAGTACTCGCTGCAGCTGGGGTAGAAGCGGCAGCGCCCGCCCAGCCATGGACCCAACACCACCTGAT
>JBGPMX010000651.1:0-3477 GCA_041487215.1 Planctomycetia bacterium
ACCGCCGGCGCCCCATCCGCGCCGGCGTAGTGGGTCCGTTTGAAATCCGACCCCGCCTGACCCCGCTTTGGCAAGGGGGGGGCAGGGGGGGTATCCAAACAAACGGACCCACTCCCCGCGCCGGCGCTCGGTCGCCGTGCCAGCGCGCAGAGCGCCGGGATAACGAGCGGCGTCCAGAGGCCCAGCCCAATCGGCAGGAAGCGGAGATAGAACCAGAACGGCTCGCGATGATCGAACGGCTCCAGGAACCGCTGCACGTTGTGCCGCCAGAAGAACGTGCGGACGAAGGCCGGTTCGCGCGCTGCCACTGCCACGTACCAGGGGAGCGCCATGGCACACGCGGTCGCTACGTAGCCCAACCAGTCGCGGAGCGCGGGACGCGATGCCGCGCCGCCGAGCGCGTGCCAGACCGCCAGCGGCGGCAGCACCAGAACCAGCGCGATCGGTCCCTTGGCCAGGATGCCCAGGCCGCACGCCAGCGCCGAGGCGTACCACCAGGCCCGCGCACGGCGCTCCGCGCCGCCTGCGGCGGCCGCCATCAGCCAGGCCGCGCTCACGCAGGCGGTCAGCGCCTGATCGCAGAGAATCTTGCGGCCGAGCGTCACGCAGCCGGGCGACACAGCCAGCACGAGCGCGGCGAGGAAGGCGGCACGGTCGCCCAGCGTGCGGCGGCCCACCACAAAAAGCGCCAGCACGCAGACGAGCGTGAAACCCTGCGGCGCCAGCCGCGCGCACCAATCGTGCACGCCGAACACGGAGAAGTCGGCGGCCATGACCCAGTAAGTGAGCGGCGGCTTATCCAGGTAGGGACGCCCGCGCACGCGCGGCACCACCCAGTCGCGCGTACGCACCATCGTGCGCGCCACCTCCGCGTACGTCCCCTCGTCGAACTTCATGAGCGGGTAGCGCGCGTCGGTGCAGAGCAGCACGCCCGAGAGCAGCGCCAGGAAGAGCAGGGCCGCGCCACGCCGCGCGCCGGGCCAACCCGTTCCACGAGGCCGCGCCGCGAAGCGCGCGGACCACGCCCCGCGCAGGCTCACGCGGAGGCGTGCCGCGTGCGGAGATGCGTAGCATTCGTTTGGCATGGCTGCGCGATCAGAACACCTTCTCTAACCCGACGCCCGACATACCGGCCACCGGATCAATGTCGGGAACGAGCTCCATTCCGCAGAAACGCATGTGATGCTCGCCCCCCACCGTCTTGCCGATCACGAACCCCAACACCCCGCCGAACACCACGTCCGACAGATCGTGCTGGCGGTCGTCGATCCGCTCCCAACCAATGAGCCCGGCCAGGACCATCGCCGGCACACCCACCCGGTGGCCGTAGTACTCGTCAAGCACGCCGGCGACCGCCATGCTCGAGGAGACGTGCCCGGATGGCCAGCCCCAGCGATCCCCGTTGGGCCGGTTGGTGTTCGCCATCAGCTTGAGCAGCTCGGTGGCCACCGCGTCGATCGCAATCGCGTCGATCAGCGACTTGCTCAGGTCGTGCAGGCAGGGGTCTTGCTCGAATAGGCTGTACGCGTAGAGGCCGGCGCTGACCGATGCGTGCGTGATCGGGTTGCCCACCACCTGAAGCATGTTGTCTGCCGCGCCCCAGCGGTGGCTATGCCCCCGGGTGCGGTCGGCGACGTCGTCGTCCAGCGTCTCGTGAAACGCGAGCGAGGCAGCCGCCCCGGCACCCAGCACGAGCCCGTTCGGCCAGGTGACGAGCGCATGCGTGTCCTGCCAGAGATCGCACAGGAACGCCTCGCGGTCGTCGTGGAAGGTGAATTCAGCCGCCGACAGGTTCGCGAGGTCCGCGAAGAGGGGCTCGGTATGCCCGGCTCCCGCAATATCGGCGTCGCACGCCAGAGGGGTTCCGAGCCGCGCGTGCTCGCCTGATCCGCTGCCGTGGAACTGCGGGACGCCCAGTTCCGCTCGGCCGGCGGGTGGCTTGGGCGGATCGGGGTCCGCGGCCCGAACCACAGGGGACGCATCGACCGCTGATGCCGTGTCCGCCTGTCGGGCGGCGTCGCCGCGCGGCAACCCCGCGCAGCCGGCTGCCGCGACCAGGCACGCCAGCCAGCTCCATCCGGTGCGACCCCAGTTCGCCATGGTCGGCCTCCATGCCGCGACGCAGTTCTACTCCGTTTTCCCACATGGACGGGCCCGCCTGCGAGGCGCCTGGCTCGTCGTGCCGCCTTGAGCGGTCCGCCATCCGAGCCGGTCCAGTACTCCATCGCTCTTGGTTGGGCGGGGACCCGGGCTGTCCCCGGGCCAGATCCTTCGCTGCGCTCGTATCTCGCTCCGCTCAGGATGACAGGCTTTCGTGTCATTCGAGAAGTGACGGGACACTAGAGCTGGAGTTATGAACCGAGCGGTCCATCGCACGGTGCCTTCGCCGCGCCCCCCATGGCGCGGGGCGGGATCGTAACTACTTCCGTTGTTTGGGTCTACCCCGCATTTCGCTGCAAAAATCTGCACCGAACGCGCGGCGCCTGCCGATGGTGATAGAGGCGAGGGGCGTGCCCCCGATTGCGCGCTGCCCGGTTTGCCGGGTGGTGCGCGTTGGCACGCTCCAGGAGTTCGGCATCCCGGATCGTCGCGCGGCGCGGGCCCCAAGAGCCTCTTCCAAAACCGCGCTCGGCGCGGGCCTCCGACCCCGCCGACCGATCGACCGAAGATCTCACGCGGGGAGACCTTCTGTCGAGCATGTGGCCTCGGTCTGAGACCGGCCGCAGCGGTTGCTTTGGGATAGGCGCTAAGCCATTGCACGACCAAGGAGCTTGGAACATGAAGAACGAACACCTGAGACCGATCCGCTTGGCATGGGCCGGCATATGGGCCCTGGCCGCCTCGGCCGCCTACGCCGCACCCCCGCCGGCGGCCGACCAGATGCTCGCCATCAAGCCGGCCCAACGCTTCGTGGACTACGATACGCCGCCGCCGGGAAGCGCGGCGAGCCTGAAAACCGAGGTGGTCCGGGAAGGACGGGCAACCGGCTGGGTCCTCAAGGATTCCGCAGGCCGCATCTATCGCCGGTTCATGGACACCAACCAGGACAACGTCGTCGACCAGCGGTCGTATTACCAGAACGGGATCGAGGTCTATCGCGAGATCGACTCGAATTCAAACGGCCGAGCCGACCAGTTCCGCTGGCTGAACACGGCGGGCACGCGCTGGGGTATCGACAACAACGAGGATGGCCGGATCGACGCGTACCGCGTGTTGTCCGCGGAAGAGGCGAGCCGCGAAGCGGTCCGCGCGCTGGCTTCCAAGGACTATTCCGTCCTCGAGCCGGTGCTGGTCAATGCGGCGGACTCGGGCGCGCTCGCCGGAGCCGTCCCGGCCGAGAAGATCCGTGAGCTCGCGACGCAGGGGCGTCCACGGTTCACCGAGAGCCTCACGAAGCTGAGCCACCTCAATGGGGAGAGCCACTGGCTGCGTTTCGACGGCGGCATCCCCATGCTGATCCCCGGCGATGCGGCCGAC
>JBGPMX010000652.1:0-3470 GCA_041487215.1 Planctomycetia bacterium
CGGCGTGGCCACCAGCCCGAGCCGCCGGCCGATCTGGCCGATCGCGTAGTCGGAGCGGCTGACCTGGTACAGGATCGTGCTTGGCCGGCCGTGGTAGAGCAGCTCGAGCGACACCGAGCCCGATTTGGACATGCATACGCGCGACGCCCGGATGATCTCGGCCGTCCGGTCCAGGTAGGGACGAACGTCAAGCCGCGTGCCGCGCAGCTGCCGGCGTACGATCCGCACGTGCTCTTCGCGCAGGCACGCCACCGGGAAGCGGGCACGCGGGAACTCGTGCGCAACCCGCTTGGCGGCGCGCAGGTACATCGGGAAGATGCGCGTGACCTCGAGCGTACGGGAGCCGGGCAGGATTCCCACCACCGGAGCGTCGGGTGTGTCGGCGTACTCGGAAAGGAACGCGGGGTCGGGCCGCTGCGCACCGAGCTCGTCAAAGTAAGGATGGCCGGTGAGGATCGCCGGCACATGGCGCGCGTGGTACCAATCCACCTCGAACGGGAAGCTGCACAGCACGTGGTCCACCCAGCGGCGCATCTTCGATACCCGCCAGGTGGCCCAGGCCCAGATCTGCGGAGGCAGGAAGTAGAAAACGGGGATGCGGTGGAAGTGCGCCCGACGCGCGATCCACCAGTTGAACCCAGGGCAGTCCACCAGGATCACCGCGTCCGGGCGGTGCTGGTGGAAATGGCGGTCGGCCAGCGACGCGAGGTTCAGGAACCGGCCGATTTGCCCCGCGACGCGCAGGAAGCCCATCACGGGGTGGTCCGCCAGCGGGTACAAGAGCGGCCGGCAGCCCGCTTGCTCCATGTGGCCGCCGCCGAAGCCGGTAAGCTCCAGATCGCCCCGCGCGCTGCGCAGCGCGCGGATCAGGCTGGCCGTATGCACATCCCCGCTGGGCTCACCGGCCGAGAAGAAGAGCTTCATGCGACTCCATTCGCAAGAGAATCCGGCGCAGGCCTGGATCGCCTCTCGCCGACGATATTGGCCGAAACACGGGTTTCTGGGAAGGCCGGTTGCTCAGCACGGCAGGTGCCGCGCCTCGGGGGCGCAACGCATGTACGGGCTTTGCCCGCCCGCACAGAAGGTCATCTGCTGTGCCCGCAAGGCCAGCTTGCGGCTCATGGCGCCGAACTGCGCCGCGAGCGCGTCGTTCATCCCGCTGGCGAGCTCGCGATTGTAGAGAACCGCCCAGCTCAAGCCGGCCGATCCGAACATCGACGAATGCTTCATTCGCGCATCCCCCGTTGGCACCGTATGCCGAACTTTAGAAAATGTTTCCGCGCCTCTGAGTGATATATGACACCAAAAGAACGGCAGTCAATTTTTGGTATCACGTCGCCTGGCCATGACTTGAAACGGATGTCACACTGCGCAACCGGGGTGTTCGCGGCGGCGACTTCCTGGTCTGCCGCCTCCGCTCTTTATTCCGTCGCCGGCGAGTCCGTCGCAGCCGGACGCGCCCCAAGCGGCAGGTGGAAGTACTTGCCGGTGCTCACGGGCCCGCTCAAAAATAACTTGTACCAATTGACCTACGAATGGAGCGACTGCGCGATCCAAGGCCCGTGACGACGTGCGAGACAAGCGCGGAGCGACCACGAGCTTCGTGCAGGGAGCTCGCCCGCAGTTGCTCTATTTCCGGCCGGCACACGCGGCCGGGCCCGCTTGGAAAGAGAGAATCCGCCGAGCTTCATGGCCGTTCGGGTCGGGCGACGTGAAGCACACTCCACACTCCATCCGCGGCGAATTCTCTCTTTCAAGTGGGTCCATTGGTCAAGTTATTTTTGCGCGGGCCCTCACGGTTCTTGCCCTCGCGGGCGCGTCGGCTGCGACAAGCGGGGTGCGTTGTGCGACTCGGTTGGACCATCATGCCCCAGGGACCGATCATCCAGGCCGTCGTGTTCGACGCGGTCGGCACGTTGATCTATGCCGAGCCGGGTGTGGCGGAGGTCTATGCGGCGGTCGCGGCCCGCTACGGCTCGCGCTTTACGACCGACGAGATCCGCGAGCGCTTCAAGACGGTGTTCGAGGAGATCGAGGTGCGGGACCGTGCCGGGGCGCTGGTGACCAGCGAGGAGTTGGAGAAGGGGCGTTGGCGGGACGTGGTCGCCCGCGTCATCGACGACGTGCACGATCCCGGCTGCTTCGCGGAGCTATTCGCTCACTTCGCTCGCCCGGACGCCTGGCGGCTGTTCCCGGACGTTGCACCGGCGTTGCGGCGGCTCGCGAGGCAGGGGGTTGAGCTCGCGATCGGTTCCAACTTCGACGAGCGGCTCGTGGGCATCGCGCGGGCGCACGCGCCCCCGGAGCTGTGCCGCGTGTTTGTCTCTTCGCGGCTGGGCTATCGCAAGCCGCACCCTCGTTTCTTTCGCTCGATCGCCGCGGCGCTCGCCCGGCCGCCCGAGCAGATCCTCTACGTCGGGGACGATCCCCAGAACGACGTGAGCGGTGCACACGCGGTCGGCATGCGGTCGCTCCTGGTGGACCGCCGCGGGATCGGGCACGCGGGCGCCATCCGATCGCTCGACGCCCTGGCGACTTGAGCCGCGCGCAGGCTCTAGTCTAAGATGGCCCGGTCGCGAGCCGTGCGCGGCGCCCGGCCCCGTTCCAGTCCGCCCAGCTACGAAAGGCTTTTTTCCATGCGCATCCTGCCATTCCGGCCCTGCCCGTTCCGGGGTTTCGCCGCCATCGCCGTGCTCCTGCTCCTCGCCGCGCACGCGGACGCCGACGCGACGCTGCGCTGGAAGCTCAAGGAGGGGGACACGCTGAGCTACGCGATGGACCAGAAAACGCTCCAGAAGATGACGATCAACAACATGCAGGCCGAGACGACGGCGACCCAGACCATGGACATGACCTGGCACGTGCGCTCGGTGGACGACCAGGGCAACGCGAAGATCAGCCAGACCATCGACCGCATCCAGTTCAAAATGGACGTCCCGTTGGCGGGTGGATCCGTGGAGTACGATTCCAAGAACGCCAAGCCGCCCGAGGGCCCGCTCGGGCAGTTCATTGGGCCCGTTTTCGATGCGATGGTCGGCGGCGAGACGGTCTTCACGATCGACCCGCTAGGCGAGGTCTCGAGTGTGAAGCTTCCCGAAAAGCTGGTGAACACGCTGAAGAATAACCCGCTGCTGGCCAGCCTGGGGGGAAGCGGGGGCATGTTCTCCGAGGAGGGCTTGAAGCAGATGGTCGGGCAGTCCGTGGTGAGCTTCCCCGAGGACTCGGTCTCGGCGGGGGACAGCTGGGACAGAATGACGGAGATGAAGACGCCCGGCGGCCTCATGACCGTCACCACGACCTACAGCTACGAGGCCCCCGAGAAACAGGACGGGGCGAGCCTGGAGAAGATCGCCGTCAAGACGCGGATGACGATTGAGCCCGCGGAGGGAGCCGCGGCGCAGGTGAAGATCATCGCGCAGGACAGCGACGGCACGGTCTATTTCGACAACCGGTCCGGCCGCATGAACGAG
>JBGPMX010000653.1:0-3468 GCA_041487215.1 Planctomycetia bacterium
CGATGCCGTAGGAGCCCCAAGCCGAGGTCCACAGGTTTGTGCTTCGGGGGCCTGCCGGACGTGCGCCGGCAGGCCCTTTCGTTTTGCGCGAGCCGCCCCTTGTTGAACCGCCACGCCAACGGTGTGCGCGCCGGACACGGCTATGCCTCACCAGGTCAACAGGTCAACAGGTCAACCGATTGACACACACGGCCGAGGCCGGTTAGCTTTCGGGGGTCCCGCTGCGCCATCCCCGCCACCGAGGAACCACACCATGCATCGACGCCTTGCGCTCTTCGGCCTCATCGTCTTGCTTCCCTGCACCCTGTTCGCTGCGGACGAGTGGCCGCAATGGCGCGGGCCGACTGGCCGGGGCGCGAGCGAAGCCAAGGACCTGCCTGTCCAGTGGTCCGAGGACCAGGGCGTGGTGTGGAAGGTCCCCCTGCCCGGCCGCAGCAGCGCGACGCCCGCGCTCTGGCGTGATCGCCTGTTCGTCTCCACGCCCGACGGCGAGGACCTTTTCCTGTTCTCGATCAGCACGGCGGGCGACGTGCTCTGGAAGCGCCGGGTCGGAACGGGAAACCGCGTGATGGGCTGGAACAGCAAGAACAACTTCGCCACACCGTCCCCCGTGACGGACGGCGCACACGTCTGGGTCCTCATCGGCAGCGGCGACATGGCCTGCTTCGATTTCGACGGCACCGAGGTCTGGCATCGTGAGCTGACCAAGGAGCACGGCCCGGTGACCTCCGATTTCGGCCTCGGCTGCTCCCCCCTGCTGGCGCACGATCGCCTGATCTTTCCCTGCATTCAGCGCGGCGCCGAATCGTACGTGCTGGCGATCGACGCCAAGACGGGCAAAGACATCTGGAAGATTTTCCGGCCCACCAGCGCGGTCGGGGAATCACGCGACGCCTATTCGTCCCCCGCGCTCTACGAGTACCCCGACGGACGCGCCGAGGTCATCCTCTGTGCCGCGGACGTTGTGACCGCGTACGACCTGGCGACCGGCAAGGAAACCTGGCGGCACGGCGAGATCAACCTGAACGGCAATACGACCCTGCGCATCATCGTCACGCCCGTCACCACGGACGACCTGATCTACGTGACGTCGGCCAAGCGCGGGCCGGTCTATGCGATCCGCCCCGGCGGCAGCGGGGACGTGACCCAGTCGCACCGGGTCTGGACGCGGCTGCGGCACACGCCGGACATCGCCAGCCCCGCGGTGAACGACGGGCTCTTCTTCATGGTCCAGGAGGTCGGCGTCGCCACCTGCCTGGACGCGCAGAGCGGCGACGAGTACTGGAGCGAGCGGCTGGGCACCGGCCTGTTCGGCTCCAGCCCGCTCATCGGGGACGGCAAGGTCTACGTGGTCAACGAGCAGGGGAAGGTGTACGTGCTGGCAGCGGACAAGGCGTTCAAGCTGCTGGCGACCAACGACCTGGGCGACTTCACGCTGGCCTCGCCCGTCCCCGCCGACGGCCGCCTCTACTTTCGCACCGAGAAATACCTGATGTGCATCGGCAAGTGAGGAGCGCGATCGATGTTGATGTTTGAATGGCAAGCGATCACCCAGCTTTCCTACCTGCTGGGCCGCCGACAACGCGCGTACTGCTCCTTCTGCCGCCGGTCATACCGCGACGTTGGACCGCTCGTGGAGGGACCTGGCCACATTTACATCTGCGGGGAATGTGTCAGTCTGTGCCAGAAGATCCTCGACGACGCTACGGCTACGCCCACCGGCACAGAGAGCACGACCGCGGGATGATGAGCCAACGGGAAGCGGCACGCGTGGGCTACCGCGAAGCGGTTGGACTCCACAGCCCAGGGTCAGCGGCTTTAGCCGCGCCACCCTGGGGGAGCGATCCGATCAGGATATGTACCCCGAAGGGGTTCTACAGCAGTTGGCAAGCCCGGGGCGCGCCTCTTGTCGAACCCCTGCGGGGGTAGCGGTCCGTTCTCTTACGTACCCAGGGTGGCGCTCCGCTTACCCTGGACTGGGGAGTCCAACGCCTACGGCGTAGAAGAACGCCCGCTCACGCAGCCCAAGCGCCCCCCACGCTCAAAGCAAAGGCCCCCTCACCTAGCCCTTTCCTCCGCATGATCCATTAGCGCGGGGGGCGAGGGGACGGCAGATTGGGCGAATCCGGGGCCAACTCCGGGCGAACCCTGATCGGGCAAGGGCATTAGTTCCCGGTCACGATCTCGACTTGCGCGGCGGAGCCGGGCACATCCGCGATCTCGCAGCGCAGCCCCTCCCGGCGCTGAGCCAGGTCGAACCCGAACGTGAGCGTGTGCGGGCCGGAGGACAGGTCGAGCTCCATCTCCTCGGCCGATTCCATGCCCGCCGCATCGAGCCACGCCCGCACGCCGGCCGCGGGATGGACACGCAAGCGAACCCGTCCCGGACTGCTCGCCACCAGCCGGCAGCGTGCGAAGCCGACGCTGGATTGCTGGTAACGAATGCGGATGGGCGGCAGGGCATCGGCGGGCAAGACCCCGGACACCGTGCTGTAGGCCGGGCTCCACTGGAAGCGCGGATCGCCCGTCGCGGCGGCGTCGAAGCTGGTGTGCGTCAGCTCGTCGACGGCGGCAGGCGTCGCCTCGAGCACCTGCCAGCGCCGAACCACCCGCGCCTTGCCGACGGCGTACGGCCCCACCTTGCCAAGCTCGGAGAGGAAACGGACCAGGTCCACGAGCTCGCCGCGCGTGAGCGTCTCCGTGAGCCCGGCCGGCATGATGGAGCCCCCCGGCTTCTGCTCGTCGATGGACGCGAGCGGGATCGCCACCTCCTGATCCTCGGCGTTGCGCAGCACCAGCTCGGTGTCGGTCTGCCGCACGCGGATACCGGTAATGATCTTGCCGTCCTGGGTGGCGACGACGACCGAGTTGTATCCCTCTTTCACCGCCTTGTTCGGATCGATCAGGGAATCGACCAGGTAATCCACCGGGGCGCTGCCGCCGATGCTGACCAGGTCGGGGCCGACCTGTCCGCCTGCGGCGGCGATCGCGTGGCACTTGAAGCAGTTGAGGTCCGTGCGGCGGAACACCTGCTCGCCGCGCGCCGGATCGCCCAGGCGGGCAACATCGGCGACGAGCTCCGCGCGCTCGTCGTCGCTCAGCCGCTGCGGCTCGGCGCTGAGCCCGCCGGCCTGGTTCAGCGCATCGATGAGCGCAGGCTCCTTGCGCCCCGATGCGCCGGCGAGGCGCACGCCGATCTTGGCGACGTCGGCGGGCAGCCGGCAATCGGCGAGAGCGGCGGCGAGGGCGGCGCTCCCCCCCTGCCGCTCGAGGAAGCTCGTGAAGAGCGCGCTCGGGTCATCGCCCGGCCGCGCACCGGCCAGGACAGCGACGGCCCGCGCGGCGCCGAGCAAAGCACTCGTGAGGGCGGCGCCCGTGACGATGGCGAGGATCGCTGCGGCACCCAGAGCCGCAGCGGCGCGCCCGGCCGCCCGCGCCCACTTGCGGGGCCCCGGGGGCTGCCGCCAC
>JBGPMX010000654.1:0-3450 GCA_041487215.1 Planctomycetia bacterium
AGGCCACGACGCGCGCCCGCGCTGCCGATCGTTGTGCGTGCGGGTTCAGGCGGTCGTGCATCGCCGGTTCGCTCCGCGGTCCCCCACGGGTGGTGAGCAAGAGAGTGATTGTACCACGCAGTCGTCTACCCAGGGCGTTGCCCTGGGCTGGCTTATTGCTGCCCCTTCGGGGCGAAATTGGAAAAGCGCAACACCAAAACGCACGAGCGGGGCGGGGCGGCAGAGCCGCGCACAGCCAGCCGGCAGCGCGAAGGCCGCGTCCGTTTTTTTCTTTGCTTACGGCCCGCCGCGCTTTAGGTTGGTCGGCATGAAATGGGCGGAACGCCGGTTCGGCTGGAAGATGCTCGTCGCCGCGGCATTGGCCGGGGCCGCGCCGAGTGCGTGGTTTGGCTGGCAGGCGCGCGCGGCCCGGAATCAGCGGGTGGTCGTGCAGAACAACCTGCAGCGCGCCATGGAGCAGATGCTGACCCGGCCGCGCTACGAGCAGTTTTACGTCGAGCAGGTCAACGAGATGCTGAAACGCGGCGAGCTTTCGGGGCTGCCGGGTCCGCAGCCCGAGCCGCCCTCGGTCGAAGCGTGCTTCTCCACCGAAACGGACCTGGCCCAGACCATTGCCGAGCAGATCGGGCAGGCGACCCGATCCGTCCAGATCCAGGTTGAATCGATCGCCGGGGGCACCGTGGTCGATGCGCTCCTGGAAGCGGCCCGACGTGGCGTCCAGGTCGAACTGATCGTCGGCGAGGGAACGGAGGCACCCGAGGCGTGCAAGCTGCTGGCGGCCGCCGGGGTGCGGATGCTCGCCGATGGCTACGATTTATCAGCCGAAACGAGCGTCTTCTTAATTGATGCATCTCACGTTCTGACCAGGTCTGTCGCGGCGCCCGGCGTCGAACCGGAGACGCTCCTGGTCATTCGCAACGCGCCCGACCTGGCGAAGAAGTACGAAGAGAACTTCGCGCGCCACTGCGCCCACAGTGGGCCTTACACGGCGCGCGCCGGGGACTGACGCTCGTCCCCGAGATGCGCCAACAGCAGTGCAACCGATGACCCGGCCACGCC
Source organism: Planctomycetia bacterium (assembly GCA_041487215.1). Lineage (GTDB taxonomy): Bacteria > Planctomycetota > Planctomycetia > JALXBF01 > JBGPMX01 > JBGPMX01. The sequence goes on from JBGPMX010000654.1 coordinate 1,060, forward strand.
GCCCTGCTCGACAAGGTGCCTGGCGGGGTTATTCCGTTGAGAAGCGCACGCTGCTGCCGTACGCTATTCCGGCGTTCCGGCTCGGGTAACGGCTCTCGTTCGCCGGATCGGTTCCTGCCGTCTTCTTTGCCCATTGAGGCGAAAGGGTTCGTCATGAGACGCCTGATGCTCGTCCCCGTTGCGCTCGTCGTGCTCGGTATGGCGGCTGCGCCCGAGAAGGTGAAGCTGGAATTCAAGCACTCGGAGAACTCGACCACGCGGGCGAAGGCGGCGACCAAGACGCACCAGATCCTCACCATCGCAGGCATGGACATCGAGACCGCCTCGGACTCGAACGTCGCGCTGGTCAGTTCGGTTGGCAAGCGGGGCGCGGACGGCCGGCTGCCGATCACGGAGAAGATCGAGTCGCTGAGCGTGCACCTGTCGCTGCCGGGCGGAATCGCGATCGATTTCGATTCGAGCAACCCGGCGTCCGGCAAGAGCGACAACCCGCAGCTCCAGGCGCTGCTGGACATGTTCCGCGCCCGCGTCGGCTCGTCTTACACCGTCGTGCTCGGCAAGGACAACAAGGTGGTTGCCGTCGAGGGGACCGAGAAGCTGCTCGAGAACGCCTCGCCAGCCGCCGCGGAGCTGCTCCGGAACGAGGTCAAGCCGGAGACCATACAGCGCGAGGCGCAGCAGTCGCTCAGCATCCTGCCCGACGGGCCCGTCGATGTCGGTGATAGCTGGACCCGGTCATCGGTCAACGCCATCGGCGGCGGCCAGACGCTCTCGTTCGAGACGCGTTACGAGTACCTGGGGACCGAGGAGAAGGACGGGCAGAAGCTGGACAAGGTCGGGGTCAAGGCGATCACGGTCAGCTATGCGCTGGATGCCGGTTCGCCGTCGCCGCTCAAGGTGACGAATAGTGATCTCAAGATCGCGTCGTCCGACGGCGTGTTGCTGTTTGACCGCGCGCAGGGACGGCCGGTGGAGAGCAAGGCCGTCACCCGCATCACGGGGGACATGACGTTCTCCATCAACGGCATGGAACTGCCCGGCAAGCTGGACCTCACGTTCGACTCGACCGCGTCGCTCGAGAACTAGGCGAACTCCGAAGCCCCGGGCGGTCCCCTCACCCCCGGTCCCCTCTCCCCACGCTCGCCCCAATGATCCATGAGAGGGGCTCACGTGGGGCGAGGGGAGAGGTGTGCGCGAAGAGAGACTCTCCCATGAGAAGATGATGCGCCGAGGAGCGAGCGGGGAGACCTTCGGTCAGCGCAGCGGCCGGGTCGGAGACCCGCGCCGAACGGCGTCGAACTGCGAGGGACGAGCCGCTTGCCCCCAGCACCCGCGAACCCGCAAGCACTGGGTGCTCGAAGACTCGACCCCAGCCACCCGGGCGCAAGAGCCCGTGTCGTCTCCCTGCGCTTCTTACGTCCCACTCCCTCCCCTCTCCCCACGCTAGCCGCCCTCAGCGATCACGGCGGCATGGGTGGGGAGAGGGGCGGGGGTGAGGGGGATCGGCAAGCGAGAGGCGGTGACCAGCACCCACGAAACGTAAGGAAGTTCACGCCCGCCCGCGGGGGCTCGACGACCTCACGGTGGCCACCTCACGGCAGCATGACCCGCCCGCCGCACGCCACGACCGTCTGGCCCGTCATGAAGCTCGACTCGTCGCTCAGCAGAAAGCGGACCACCGCGGCGATCTCGTCCGGGTTGCCGACTCGCCCCATCGGCGTCTCCGAGACTACGCGGGTGATGGCGCTCGCCGGCAGCACGTGGAGCATCTCCGTCTCGACCAGCCCCGGGGCGACGCAATTGATGCGCACGTTATGCGGTGCGAACGCCTCGGCGCAGCACCGCGTCAGCGCGATGACTCCCGCCTTCGCCGCCGCGTAATGGATCTGCATCTTGCGCTGCCGCAGCGCCGCGATCGAGGAGAGCGTCACGATGCGGCCGAACCCGCGTGCGATCATCTCGTCCTTCACCGCGAAGACGGCCAGGTACGTGCCCGTGAGGTTGACGTCGATGGTCTCGCGCCAGCGCTCGTAGCTCAGCTCGGTGTGGTCGCAGATGTTGCTGACGGCGCCGCAGTGGACCAGGAGATCGATCGGCCCGAGCTCCGCGCGGACGTGCCGCACGAGCCGCGCGACGTCGTCCGGCCGGGACACGTCGCAGGCGGCGGAGCTGGCACGGCGCCCCGTGGCCCGGATGTCCGCAACAGTGCGCTCGGCGTCGCCGGCGCGCGAGGCGTAGCTGATCGCGACGTCGGCGCCGTCGCGTGCCAGCCGCAACGCGACGGCACGGCCGATGCCGCGCGAGCCGCCGGTGACGAGACTGACCTTTCCGTCGAGAACGCCCATGATGTGTTCCTTCCGCTCACAGGCTGGAAGCCCGTGCCACATTTAC
>JBGPMX010000655.1:0-3445 GCA_041487215.1 Planctomycetia bacterium
CACGGTGGGGAAGTTCTGGACGCCCGAGAACCCGGCCGCCTTGACGTCGCGCAGAAAGAGCTTCATGACGCGGAACGGGTCGGTCCCACACACGCCCGCGAGCACCGGGGTGCGTGTGACCACCGGCAGCACCTCGCGCGCCATCTCCATGACGATCTGGTTCGCATCCCCGTAGGGCATCATGCCGGAAAGCGATCCCCGCCCGGCCATGCGGAAGCGGCCCGAGTTGTAGATGATGAGCAGGTCGATTTCCACCGCTTCGGCGCACTTGGCGCTGAGCCCGATGCAGGCGCCGCCGCCCAAAATCGGGCGGCGCGCGGCGACTTGCTGCCGCAGCCGCGCCAGGATCTCCGTGCGGGTCCGTTCGATCATGCGGGATTCCTCGAAGATCGGCAGACATCGCTTGAATGACGGGGCTCGGGGCGTGCCACCCGCGGTTCGCGCGGCGCCCGAGATCCTTCGCTCCGCTCGTGCCTCGCTCCCCTCAGGATGACAGACCCGACGCGCCCGGTGGTTGAGCGCAAAGGCCCACCCAGTGAATCCTTCGCTCCGCTCGTGCCTCGCTCCGCTCAGGATGACCGTCTCTCGGCCGTCATTCGGAAAGGCACGAAGCGCTAGCGGCGCTGCGCGGCCCGCAACAACTCGAGCATCTTCGTGGCGGCGGCGCGCGCGAACGCGGGATCGTTGATGTGCAGGTCGAGCTCGATCAGCTCGACCCGGCTGGACAGCTCGCCGCGGATCCGCTCGAACAGCGCGCGGTCCGCCTCGGGCCACCAGAACGGTCCCCCGTCCGTGTCGATCGCCGACACGCCGCGGAGCGGCAGCAGCACCGCGGTCGGCCCCTTCGCCGCGCTGGCCTTCTGCGCGATCTCGAGCCCCAAACGATCGTTCTCCTCCGGCGTCGTACGCATCAGCGTCACGGCGGGGTTGTGCGCGTAGAACCGCCGGCCGCGGAACCGTTCCGGAACGGTCTCGGGCGGCCCAAAGTTCACCATGTCCAGTGCCCCCAGCGAAATCACCTGCGGGATGGCCTGCAGGGCGGCCGCCGTGAGCCGGTCCGGCCCCGCCGACAACACCCCGCCGACCAGTTCGTCGGCCAGCTCGGTCGTGGTGATGTCCAGCACGCCGCACACGATGCCGTCCGTGACCAGCGACTCCATCGCCTGCCCGCCGCTGCCGGTCGCGTGGAACACCAGCACCTCGTATCCGGCCGCCTCGAGATCGCGCCGCGAAGCCTCGACGCATGGCGTCGTCACGCCGAACATCGTCGCCGCCACGATCGGCAGGTCCGCGGCGCACGGGCCGACCGGGGCTGCCACCATGCCCGCCATGGCCCGCGCGGCGTTCGTCAACACCGTGCGGCTCACCCGGTTGAGTCCGGCGATGTCCACGACCGAATAAAGCATCGCGATGTCGCGCACGCCCACGTAGGGGCGGGTCTGGCCGCTGGCAAGCGTGCTGACCATCAGCTTGGGAACGCCAAACGGCAAGGCCCGCATGGCCGACGTGCCGATGATCGTGCCGGCCGACCCGCCGATCGCCAGCACGCCATCCACCCGCCCCTCCCCGTGGAGTCTCCGGGCGATCGACGCGGCGCCCTGTGCGGCGGCGCTCACCGCCCTGCCCCGGTCCCCGCCGCGGCGCACCGCGTCCCAGCTCGTAGCCGCCGCCGCGAACACCTGCACCCGGTCGATGTCCGGTTCGAAGGCCGGTTCCCCGAGCACGCCGGCGTCCATCACCAGCGTCCGCACGCCGGCTTCGCCCAGCAGGTCGCGCACGAAGCCGAGCTCGGTCCCTTTGGTGTCCAGCGTGCCGATCAGCAGAACTGCCATGCGACCCGCCTCGTGGGCTTCGTTTACCGAGCGGCGCGGATGGGACGCAGCCGGATGTTGCGGAACTCCACGACGTCCGTGTGCGCCGAGAGGCCGATGTACCCGCGACGCGGCCGGCTCTTCAGCGCCTCGTAGTCGGACATGCGCGCCTCGTTGACCAGTTCGCCGTTGATCGTGACCCGGACCAAATCCCCGTCGCAGGCGATCCAGAGATCGTTCCACTCGCCGGGGCCCCGGTCGGCGAACTTCCGGGGCGCCACGACGCCGTAGATCGAGCCCGTGCTCCCCTTGTCCGGCGTATTCTTGTCGGGCCCCTCGTCGTAGATCTGGATCTCCATACCCATCTGCGATGTGCGTCCCTCGCGCGGCGCACGGATGAAGACGCCACTGTTTCCGTGCGCGCGAATGCGGTACTGAAGCCGCAGCTCGAAATCGCCCTGCTGCTCGATGGTGCTCAGCCAGTACGCGCTGTCCTTCTTGCGTAGCCCGACCAGCACGCCGCCCTTGACCTCGAAGGTGCCCGGTTTACCGTTGTGCTCCCAGCCCGACAGGTCGCTGCCGTTGAACAGGAGCGCGAAGCCCGCGGCCTTCTCCTCGGCGCGGAGCGCCGGCGTCTCGGCAACGTTCCGTGGCAACGCGGCCGCCGGTGAGGCGAACGGCGGGGCCAGAGAGCAGAGAACAAGCAGTGCGAGCGACACAGCGGCACCCGTTCGCAGCGACATAAGAGGTCTCCTCGGGTCGGCAAAGAATCCGAACGTCGGCGTGTAGTCCGTGCTCCAGCGCCCCGAAAGACTTCCGAAGTCTGGGCGCCGCGCGGAAGACTTCGGAAGTCTGCCACCCCGCGCTCGACGGAATGTTTCAGTACCGCGCCAGCCCGGCGGCGGGACCCTCGGGGTTGACCATCTTCACGACGCTCTCGGCACCGACCAGCATCATGCGCAGCTCGCTGCCGATCGCGATCATCTGCCAGCCTTCCGCGGCGCGGCGCAGCGCCTGCTCGGCCGTTTGCACGTGCACACCGACCGGGGTGCGCACGCGTTTCCCGATGCTCAGGATGCGCTGCATGGTCGCTTCGAACGCCTCGGGAGACGCTTCGGTGCCGTCCTTCTTGCGCATGTTAGCCGCCAGATCGTTCGGGCCAACGTAAATAGCGTCCACGCCCGGCAGCGCATACATCTCCTCGGCCTGTTCCACAGCGGCGGGGCTCTCGGTCTGGATCACGACCAGGATTTCGTCGTTCGCCCGCGCGTAGTACTCCTTGGCGTTCGTCGCGAAGTTGATCGCGTGCAGGCTGCCGCCCACGGAGCGGTTGCCGACCGGGGGGTACTTGCAAGCGGCGACGATCGCCCGTGCCTCCTCGACCGTGTTCACCATCGGCGCCACAATGCCCATGGCCCCGCTGTCGAGCGCCCGCTTGATGTGGTCATGGTCGCCGCGCGGCACGCGGGCGAGCGGCACGCAGCCAGCGTCGGCGACGGTACCGAACAGGACCGCCGCCGTCTCCCAGCTCGTAGGCGAGTGCTCGAGATCGACCGTGAGCCAATCGAAGCCGACCCGCGCCATGAACCGCGTGGCGAAGACGCTCCCCAGGGAAAGCCAGGTGCCGAACGATG
>JBGPMX010000656.1:0-3444 GCA_041487215.1 Planctomycetia bacterium
CTCAAGAAGATCTTCGGCACCAAGCACGAGCGCGACGTCAAGCGGGCGCTGCCCCTGGTGGCGGAGGTCAACGCGTTCGAGCCGGCGGTGCAGGCCCTCGACGACGCTGCGCTCCGCGCCAAGACCGACGAGCTGCGCGGCCGCCTGCGCGACGGCGCCGTGCTCGACGAGCTGCTCCCCGAGGCCTTCGCGGTGTGCCGGGAGGCGGCCCGGCGCACGCTCGACATGCGGCACTTCGACGTCCAGCTCATCGGCGGCCTGGTGCTGCACGAGGGAAAGATCACGGAGATGGCGACCGGCGAGGGCAAGACGCTGGTGGCCACGCTGCCCGCCTACCTCAACGGGCTCACGGGCAAGGGCGTGCACATCGTCACCGTCAACGACTACCTGGCGGCGCGCGACGCCGAGTGGAATGGCCCGATCTACCGCTTGCTCGGGCTGAGCGTCGGCGCGGTGCTCAACCGCAACTCGGACGCCGAGCGCCGGGTGGCGTACCGCAGCGACATCACCTACTGCACATCGAAGGAGCTCGGGTTCGACTTCCTGCGCGATCGGCTCAAGGTCGCGTCGGCGCCGGAGTCGAACTGGGGGCTTATGGTCGGCACGGGGCGGAGCCGGCCGCAGCTCGTGCAGCGCGCGCATCACTACGCGATCGTGGACGAGGCGGACAGCATTCTCATCGACGAGGCGCGAACGCCGATGATCATTTCGGCCTCGACCGGCAAGCCGGGAGACGAGATCTCGGAGCGCTACCAGTGGTCGAACGTGATGGCGCAGCGGCTGCGCGAGAACGAGGACTACACGTTCGACCCGGTGAAGCGGAAGGTGGAGCTCACGCAGCAGGGCTGCCGCCAAACCCGCACCTTTCCGCAGTCGCCCGCCGTGCAGAAGCAGGCGATGGAGGACATCTATAAGGACCTGGAACGCGCGGTGCTCGCGCAGCGCGGCTACCTGCGCGACCGCGACTACGTGGTGCACGAGGGGAAGGTGGTGATCGTCGACGAGTTCACGGGGCGGCTCATGCCCGGCCGGGAGTGGCAGGACGGCATCCACCGCGCGGTGGAAGCCAAGGAGTCGCTCAAGATCACCGTGGAGACCGGCGAATCGGCGCGGGTTACCGTCCAGACGTATTTCAAGAAGTACGAGAAGCTGGCCGGCATGACTGGGACGGCATCGAGCGAAGCGGCCGAGTTCCGCAAGATCTACAAGACGCACGTGCTGCACATCCCGACGCACCGCCCGCTGCGCCGCCGGCTCGTGGCCGACGCGGTGTTCGCGACCGCGGAGGAGAAGTGGGTGGCGGTGGCCGACGAGATCGCGCGGATTCACGCCACCGGCCAGCCGGTGCTGATCGGCACCCGGTCCATCGAGAAGTCCGAGCACCTCAGCCAGCTGCTCCAGGCGCGTGGCGTACCGCATCAGGTGCTCAACGCCAAGGAGCACGAGAAGGAGGCGGCGATCGTGGCGCAGGCCGGCCAGCGCGGCATGGTCACGGTGGCCACCAATATGGCGGGCCGCGGCACCGACATCAAGCTCGGCGAGGGGGTGCCCGAGCTGGGCGGGCTGCACGTGATCGGCACCGAGAAGCACACGGCGCGGCGCATCGACCGGCAGCTGATCGGCCGCTGCGCGCGGCAGGGAGACCCCGGCTCCGCGCAGTTCTTCCTGTCGTTCGAGGACGAGATCCTGGAGATGATCACCAAGGGGGAAAAGCTCGAGGAGAAGATGACGGAGCACGTGCTGACGCGCCGGCTCGAGCGGATCCGCGCCTGGGCCGCGCGCGTGCCGCCCGCGGCGCTCCAGACGCGCGCCGCGCGCCGGTTCTTCGTGGATGCGCAGAAGCGGCTCGAGCGCAATCATTACCGCGACCGCCGGCACCTCATGGAGTACGAGAAGATCTGGGACAAGATGAAGAAGGAAATGGGCCTCGACCCCGTGCTCGATTGGAAAGAACTGTGAGCACGACCCCCCGGAGCGACGACGCATCGCGCTCCGAGCCGCGGCTGCTGCGCGTGCTGGGGCCCTGGGGCGCCATGACCGTGGTCGTCGGGTCGGTGATCGGGTCCGGGATCTTCCTGAAGGCCAACGTGGTGGCCCGCGCGGTCGGACGCTTCGACCTGGTCATCACGGTCTGGGTCGTCTGCGGCCTGATCAGCTTGCTCGGCGCGCTGGCCTCCGCCGAGCTCGGGGCCATGCTGCCGCACGCCGGCGGCTCGTACGTTTACCTCCGCGAGGCGTACGGTCCGCTGACGGCGTTCCTCTGGGGCTGGACCGAATTCTGGGTGGCACGCACCGGCTCCACCGCGGCGCTCGCTGTCGTGTTCGCCGATCGCCTCGGCCAGCTGATCGGCCCGCTGGGCAGCTCGGGGTACGCGTGGGCGCGGCGCGACCTGGCCGTGCTCGCGATCGTGCTCCTGGTGGCGATCAACCTGGCCGGTGCGCGCTGGGGCGGCTACGTGCAGTCCGTGACGACCGGGATCAAGGCCGGATCGCTCATCCTCATCGCGGTGCTTCCCTTCCTGCTGCGCCGGTACGACGTCGCCAACCTGGCGACCACCGTGGTGCCGAACAAGAACCTCTGGCTCGGCTTTGCCGCCGCCATGGCCGCCGTGTTCTGGGCGTACGACGGCTGGGGCAACATCGGTCCCGTGGCGGAGGAGGTGCGCGACCCCGGTCGCAACATCCCACTCGCGCTGATCGGCGGTCTTTTCCTGCTGATCACGCTGTACCTCGGCGCCACGCTCGCGTACCACCTGGTGCTGCCGATGAGCGTGCTCGCCGGGATCGAGCGGGATCCCTTCGTGGCGCAGGTCGCGCTCGAGCGCCTGCTCGGCCCCGCGGGCACCACGGTGGCGATCGGCATCGTGATCTGCTCGGTCTTCGGCGCGCTGAACTCGAATGTGCTCACGGGGCCGCGGGTCATCTTCGCGATGGCTCGCGACGGCCTGTTCCTGGCGCCTATGCGGCGCGTGCACCCGCGCTGGGGGACACCGCTCAACGCGATCCTGGGGGAAATGGCCTGGGCGTGCGTGCTCGTGCTGTTCGCGGAACGGTTCGCCGGCCGGCTCGGCGGGCTGCTGGGCATGATCTCGGGCGGCCGCTACTCCTACGACCCGAGCAAGGACCCCTTTAACACGCTCACCGATTTCGTGATCTTCGGCTCGTACATCTTCTACACGCTTGCCGTGGCGGCCGTGCTGGTGCTGCGCGTGCGCCGGCCTGACCTGCCCCGCCCCTATCGCACCTGGGGATACCCCTGGGTGCCGGTGCTGTTCGTCGTGTCCAGTGTCGGGTTTCTCGGCAGCATGTTTTTGGCCACGCCGGTGGAATCCGTGGCCGGCCTGGGCTTCATCGGCCTGGGAGTCATCGCCTACCAGTTTTGCCGACCGAACCTGGTTTCACGGGGCGACGGGATTTAGCGGCTGGCGGGCACGCGATGCCTGC
>JBGPMX010000657.1:0-3443 GCA_041487215.1 Planctomycetia bacterium
GGCCTTTGCGATCGCGCACACGCACGGGTTGCCGCAGCCGCCGTCGCGCGACGAGCTCGAGCTCGGCGTCGCTGCCGCCGAGCGGTTCATCGCGCGATTCGCGGACCACCCGCTCGCGCCGCGCGCGGCCCTCGAAACTGCCCAGGGCTACGCGGCGCACAACGAGCCGGCGAGCGCGGTCGGCGTGCTGCGCAAGCTGCTGGCCGATCCACGCTACGCGAAGTCGGACGTGTTGCCCGACGCACGAGTGCTCGTCGGCTTTGCGCTGCAGCGCCAGAAGAAGTTCGCGGAGGCGATCGAAGCCTGGCAGGATTACCTCACCCGGCACCCGGCGCACGCCGCATGGTCCCAGGTGCAGTCCGCGATCGTCGGCACCGAGTTCCTCATGGGCGCCGAGGCGCGGCGGGCCAAGAAGTACGACGAGGCGCGCCGGCTCTGGCAGGCCTTTATGGTCAAGCATCCGCTCGACACGCGCTTGCCCGCCATCATGCTCGAATTCGGGCTGATGCACCACGAGCAGTCGGATTACGAAGCCGCCATCGCCGACTGGTCGGCACTCGTCAGCAAGTACCCGGCCAGTGAGGAGGCGTCGCACGCCCAGTACCTCATCGGCATGACGCACGAGGAGAAGCTCGGCAGCTTCGACGACGCGCTCGCCGCCTACCGCAAACTGAACTGGGGATCGTTCGCGCCCCGCGCGCAGCAGCGGGTCACTCGCCTGTCACGCCAGGAACTCGGCGTGGCCACCGAGCGGGTTTTCCGCAGCAACCAGACCCCGAAGATCCGCGTCACCACGCGCAATATCCAGTCGCTCGCGGTGCGCGCCTACCGCGTGGACCTCGAGACCTACTTCCGCAAGATGCACCTGGCACGCGGCGTCGAGGCCCTGGACATCGGGCTCATCGATCCGGACAAGACCTGGGTGTTCGAGGTGCCCGACTACGCCGAGCACGCCGAGCAAGTCAGCACGATCGAAATCCCGCTCGACGGGCCGGGTGTCATGGCGGTGACGGTCTCGAATGAGCCCAAGCCGGCCGAGCCCGCCCCGCCCGGCATCACCGTGCTGCCGCAGGAAGCGACCACCATGGTCATCCAGAGTGATCTGGACGTGCTGGTCAAGTGCTCGCGCAACGAGCTGTTCGTCTTCGCCGAGAACATGCGGACTACCCGGCCGATGCCCGCGGTGCGGCTGCTCGTGAGCGACGGGGCGCGGGTGTTCGCCGAGGCGGTAACCGGCGCGGACGGCGTCTTTGTCGCTGCGGTGTCCGATGAAGATCACACCTACGACCCGCTGCGGACCTCCAACGACATCCGTGTCTTCGCGGTCGCGGAGCCGGCCGGGCGGAAACTTATCCCCGCGCCGCGCGAGCCGGCGGGCGGGTCGCAAGACGCCCCGGCGGCGGCGGCGCGGCCGGCGGATCCGCAGCACACGCCGGATGATTCAGCCGGCGCCGCGCGCTCGGACGAAAAGGATCACGATAAACGCCCGCCCGCGGAGCCGGCGGAGACCGCCGCAGCACCGCGCGCACACTTCGCGTCGAGCATCGTCGGCTTGGAGGGGATCGAGTTCGCCCAGGGCGTGTCGGCCCGAGCATACCTCTACACCGATCGTCCCGCGTATCGCGCCGGGCAACTCGTGCACGTGCGCGGCGTGGTGCGCTGGGTCAAAGGGGACGAGTACTTCTTCGAGGCGGGCAAGAAGCTCAAGCTCGATGTCTACGACAGCCGGGCGCGGCGCATCCGGAGCGAGGACGTGGCGCTCGACGACTTCGGCGCCGTCGCCAGCCGTTTCGTGCTGCCGCCGGATAGCCCGCAGGGCGAGTATCGGCTGCACCTGCACGACCCGGCCGAACCCGCGCGGCACAACTACGAGGGGAGCTTCACGGTCCACGAGTACCGGCTCGAGCCGGTGCAAATCGTCATCGACACGCCGCGCCGCGTGTATTACCGCGGCGAAGAAGTGAGCGGCACGATCCGGCTGCGCTATTACTACGGGCCCGCGCTACGCGGCCGCGAGGTCCGCTACACGCTGCCGGATGGCGCCGTCCAGACGGCAACGACCGACGACTCCGGCGAGGTGCCGTTCCGGTTCGACACGCGCGAATTCTCCGAGGACCAGATGCTGCCGATCCGCGTGCAATACCCCGAACAGAACCTTCAAACCGGCCTGACTATCTTCCTGGCGACGCGAGCCTTCCGCGCGAGCATCGCCACGGCGCGGCCCGTGTTCATCGCGGGAGAAACCTTCGACGCCAGCGTCACCACCACGGATGCGGCGGGCCAGAAGATCGGCGAGAAGATGACGCTGGCTGTCGTCGAGCGGACCGAGGTCGAGGGGCAGGTCGGGGAGCGGACCGTCGAGGAGCACGACGTGAAGACCGACAAGGAGACGGGCGAAGGGCGCGTCACCCTGCACATCGCCCACGCCGGCACCTATGTGCTGCGCGCCAGCGGCACCGATCGCTTCGGCAACCCGGTGTCGGCCGCGACAGAGATCACGGTGAGCGGGGATGAGGATAGCGTGCGCCTGCGCATCCTGGCCGATCGCCACCTCTACCAGGCGGGCGATGTCGCGCGCGTGCAGGTGCACTGGCGCGAGAACCGGGCGCTGGCGCTCGTGACGTACCAGGGGGCCCGCGTGCTCGGCTACCGGCTCGTCGAGCTCGCGACCGGGAAGAACGAGCTCGAGATTCCGATGGCCGAGAAACTCGCGCCGAACTTCGACCTGACCGTGTCGGTCATGACCGATTCCGGGGCCCGCGCGGCCGGGCCGGCGCGCGCGGATCGTCCGGCGTTCCACGAGGCAACCAGCCCGTTCGAGGTCGAGCGGCCGCTCCGGGTCACGCTGACGCCGAATCGGCAACGGCCGCGGCCCGGCGAGGAGCTCGAGCTGTCGATCACCACGACGGACCCGCAGGGCAAGCCCGTGCCGGCCGAGCTGAGCATAGCGCTCGTCGAGAAGAGCTTGCTCGAGATGTTCCCGGACCAGCGGCCGCAGATCGCGCAGTTCTTCGAGGGGGCCAAGCGATCCAGCGCGCTGCGCACGGTCGCGAGTTGCACGTTCGAGTACGCCCCGAAGACCCGGCGGATCAGCGACACGCTGGTGGCCGAGGCCGAGCGGGTAGCCGTGCAGGAGATGGAGCGGCTCGGCCGGGAGGCCGGCGCGCTCGGAGCGGTGGCGCTTGGGATGACAGAGGGTGCGATGAGGGCCGAGGACGCCGAATCGCTCGCGAGCGAACTTTCCCAAGAAGTACGGCGGGCGCTTGAGGCGATGGATGGGGTCGATGCTCACCAGGTGTACCCCACTGCCGACCTCATGATCGCGGCGCCGGCCGCTGGCGGTGGCGGCTTAAACTCCGTGGATGCAGACGGCAGCCCATCAGCCAAGGGCCCGCCCGGCGGAGCGCTGGGCGGACTCGGTGGTCGGTATCGGGCGAACTGGA
>JBGPMX010000658.1:0-3442 GCA_041487215.1 Planctomycetia bacterium
CGCCGCGCGCGGAGAGGACGACGAGCTCGCGCGCTTCCTGAGGCGTTTTGCGCCGAGCGGCCGGCGCGCGACCGAGCGCGCGGCGGCCGACTGGTGGCAGCTCGCCGCACTCACCGGCCTGGCCGACGGACTGACCCGATCGCACAAGACCCTCGGCGGAGTGCTCGACGCGGCCGATGAACGCGAGCGTCCGGCGGCCAATCGGATCCGTGCGATGCTGGACGATGCCGGCCAAATCGCGCGCGACGACGAGCGGCCGGTGCCCGCACGTGTCGCCGCCATCAAGCTATTGGCACACCGCCCACTCGGCGACGTTGCGGAGCTATTCCGCGCGCTGCTCCAGCCGCAGCAGGCGCCGGACGTGCAGATCGCCGCCGCGCGGGCACTAGCGCCGTCGAGCGATCCGGCGGTCGCGGAACTCTTGCTCCAGGGCTGGTCGGGGCACAGTCCCCCACTACGCCGGGAGGTGCTGGAGGCGGTCTTCGCACGACGCGAGCGGCTGCCGCCGCTGCTCGACGCCATCGAGGCCGGCACCATCAAGCCGGCCGAGCTGGACACGCAACGGCACACCCAGCTGCTCAACTACCCGGTGGCGGACGTCAAGGAGCGGGCGCGCCGGCTGTTCGAGACGCAGGGGACGCCGAACCGCAAGGAAGTGATCGAGTCCTTCCGCCCCGTGCTCGCTCAGAGCGGCGACCTGGAGCGGGGCAAGGCGGTGTTCCGAAAGAACTGCGCCACCTGCCACCGCATCGCAGGCGAAGGGCATCGCGTGGGCCCGGAGCTTACCGGGCTGCGCACTCGGAACAAGGAGGCGCTCCTGATGGACATCCTCGATCCCAACCGCGCGCTCGAGCCGAATTACGCGAACTATATCATCGCCTTGAAGGACGGCCGCACGCTGAACGGCATCATCGCCTCCGAGACGGCAACGACCGTCACCGTCCGGCGCGCGGAAGAGGCGGAGGACACCCTGCTGCGCCGGGACATCGACATCAACCAGGCGACCGGCCAATCGCTCATGCCCGAGGGGCTCGAGCGCAATGTGTCCCAGGCCGAGATGGTCGACCTCATTGAGTACCTCCAAACCGTGCCGTGACCGCACGCCGTTCACACGGATGCGAAACGGGCCAAGGGCCATTGCTCACGCCACCGTGATGCCCGGCTCCAAGTACACGTCCTGGATCGCGTTCAGGATGGTCTTCCCCTCGGCCATCGGCCGCTGGAACGCCTTGCGCCCGGAGATGAGCCCCGTGCCGCCGCCGCGCTTGTTGATCACCGCCGTGCGTACCGCCTCCTGCAGGTCGCCCCGCCCCTTGGCTTCGCCGCCGGAATTGATGAGCCCGCAGCGCCCCATGTAGCAGTTGGCCACCTGATAGCGCACCAGGTCGATCGGGTTCTCGCTCGCCAGCGCCTCATAGACCTCGGGGCGCGTCTTGCCGTACGGACTCTCGGCCGTGCTCAGCTCCCTGAACCCGCCGTTGCGCTCCGGCAGCTTCTGCTTGATGATGTCCGCCTGGATGGTCACGCCCAGATGGTTGGCCTGGCCGGTCAGGTCGGCGGCCGTGTGCATGTCGCCGTGCGCGGTTTTGAACGCCGGGTTGCGCAGGTAGCACCAGAGCACGGTGGCCATGCCGAGCTCGTGGGCCCGCGCGAACGCCTGGCTGATCTCGACGATCTGCCGCCCGGACTCGGGCGATCCGAAGTACACCGTCGCACCGATCGCCACCGCCCCCATACGGTGCGCCTCGTCCACCGTGCCGAACAGGATCTGATCGAACTTGTTCGGGTAGGTCAGCATCTCGTTGTGGTTGATCTTCACGATGAACGGGATCTTGTGCGCGTAACGCCGCGCGACGCAGCCGAGCACGCCGAAGGTCGAGGCCACGGCGTTGCAGCCCCCCTCGATCGCAAGCTTGACGATGTTCTCCGGGTCGAAGTACTGCGGATTCGGCGCGAACGATGCCCCCGCCGAATGCTCGATTCCCTGGTCGACCGGCAGGATCGACAGGTAACCGGTGCCGCCCAGCCGGCCGTGCTCGAACATCGATGTAAGCGATCGGAGCACGCTGGGCGTGCGGTCCGACGCCAACCAGATGCGATCGACGAAATCGGGGCCCGGCAGGTGGATCTGGTCCTGCGCGATCGTGCGCGAGGTGTGATCGAGTAGCGTGCGCGCGTCCTTGCCCAGCAGTTCTTCGATGCGGCCAAGCGAAAGGCGGTCGCGGCCGGCGTTGCTTGCCATGATCACGCTCCTTGAACGGAATGGGGATACGCCTGGGTATTGTAAGCCCCTCTCAGAAAATCGAAAGGGTGCAGTCGAAGCTAGCCCCCCCGGGCTTGGACGGATGGCGGTTGTAGCACGGACCATCCTGTCCGTCATCGTGCGGCGGACAGGATGGTCCGTCCTACAGGGCAGAACCTCAGCGGCGTACACGCCCCCTGCGGACGCAGCTCGTGGCTGCTGCTGAGCTTGCAATCCCAACCCCTCGGACTATACTGACCCGTTCGCGGATGCGGGCCGCTCCGCCAAGAATTAGGAGAGACGCTCGTGGGAATGCAGTGCGAAATCTGCGGGAAGAAGCCGGCGGTGGGCAATCAGGTCACACGCCGCGGCAAGGCCAAGTACCTGGGGGGCGTCGGCCGCAAGATCACCGGTATCAGCAAGCGGAAGTTCAAGCCGAACCTGCAGCAGATCCGTGCCGTGCGCAATGGCGAGGTCCGCCGCATCCGGGTGTGCACGCAGTGCATGCGGAGCGGGCGCGTGGAACGCCCGGTGAAGACGTCTCCGTTCAAGGCGACCTGAGTGCTCTCCCGTCAAGAAGTCGAGAAGGTCGCGCTGCTCGCCCGGCTCCGGCTGTCGGATGCCGAGCTCGAGAAGCTGACCGCCGAGCTCAATCGGATTGTGGGGCACGTCGAGACGCTGCAAGAGCTCGACACGGAAGGCGTCGAGCCCATGGCGCACCCCCTGCCCCTCGAGAACGTCTTTCGCGACGACCGCGTGCAGCCGTCGCTCGGCACGGAGCGGGCGCTCGCGACAGCGCCCAAGCATGACGAGAGCTTCTACCTCGTCCCCCCCGTGCTCGACTGAGTCGCGCCCATGGAGCTTCTTCATTCCACCGCCCGGAGCCTGCTCGATCGCATGGAGCGGCGCGAGCTGACGGCCGAGGCGGTCACGCGCGCGTTTCTGGAGCAGATCGAGCGGCACGACGCGCAGGTCCGCGCCTTTCTGCACGTGGACGCCGAGGCCGCGCTGACGCAGGCCCGATCCATCGACGCGCGCCGCGCGCGCGGCGACAAACTCGGCCGCCTGGCGGGCGTGCCGGTGGCGATCAAGGACGTGCTCTGCACCGCGGGAAAACGCACCACGTGCGGCAGCCGGATCCTCGAGAACTTCATCCCGCCGTACGACGCCTTCGTGATCGCACGGCTGCGGGACGCCGAC
>JBGPMX010000659.1:0-3440 GCA_041487215.1 Planctomycetia bacterium
CCTCTCCAAGGCCCTGGCCGACGCCGAACGTATTCGCGGCCAGGGCGAGGCCGAGGCCATGCAGATTGCCAACGCGGCGCACAGCCAAGACCCCCAGTTCTACCAGCTGCTCAAAACGCTCGACACCTACCGCAAGATGCTCAACGAGAAGACCACGATCGTGCTGTCGTCGGATTCTCCGCTGCTCAAGCTGCTCACCTCGGGCATGCCGAACCTGACCGCTCCCCCCAAGCCGATCACCAGGGCGAGTCAGCCGGCGGACGGCAAGAACCAGGTTTCGGCGCCCGACACGACCGGGTCCGGCAACCGGGAGGCAGGTCGATGAGGTGGGCCGCGCTCGTGCTGGTCGCCGCCGCCGCGCTCTATGCCGCCACCGGCATCTACGCGGTCGGCTCCGATGAGCGCGCGGTCGTCCGGCGGTTCGGCCGGGTGGTCGCCGAGCACTCGGAGTCGGGGCTGCACTGGGGACTGCCGCGCGGGCTGGACCGGGTCGAGCGCATCAAACCGACGGAGACCAAGACGGTGACCGTCGGCATGGCCGGCTCGGCCGACCGCGCGCTCGGAGTCACGCCGCGCGACACGCTCGCCCAGTTCCTCAGCGGCGACCAGAACCTGGTGAACGTGCAGGCGACGGTTCAGTACGTGATCCGCCGGCCGACCAGCTACCTCTTCAGCACCGCCGATCCGACGCGCATCATCGAGCGCGCCGCGGAGGCGGCGATCACCGCGACGCTCGCCGACCAATCCATCGACACGGTGCTCACGACCGGCAAGAGCGCTCTGGCCGTGGTGATCAAGGATAAGCTCCAGCACTTTCTGGACGATTACGGCCTCGGCATCGAGGTCCGGTCGCTTAGCCTGGCCGAACTTTCTCCTCCCGGCCAGGTGGCCGACGCGTTCACGAAGGCGGCCAGCGCGCGAAGCGACCGCGAGCGCCTGGTTCTCGAGGCGTACAACTACGCGAACGAGAAGCTGGCGCAGGCACGCGGCGAGGCGCAGCAGTCGATCGACGGCGCCACCGCGGATCGGGATCGCGCGATCGACCTGGCACGCAGCGACGCCGACCGCTTCGCTGCGCTGCTCTCCGAGCGCAACAAGGCCCCGGCCTTGACCGCCACGCGGCTCTACCTGGAAACGATGGCCGAGATCCTGCCCCGCTTCCGATCGAAGCTCATCGTCGATCCCGGCAAGGGCGTGGATGTCACCATTCTGCGCGACGAACCGTGACGCCTCCCTGGTCCGCGAGCCTCGCGGACAACGAGTGAGGACGGCCGTGAAAAAGATCGTGGCGGCGACCGTCACCGTGCTGCTCCTGGGCGCCGCCCTCGTCGGCATGTCTCTGCAGTCGCGCGGCCGCGGCACGGATAACCCCGAGGCGTGTCTCGAGCGCATGTTCGACGCCATGCGCGCGGGAGATGCCGCGGCGTATCTCGACTGCTTCGCCGGTGAGCTGCGCGCCGAACTGGAACGCAGCGCGCGCGCCGAAGCGCCGGCGCGGTTTGCCGACTACTTGCGGCAGACGGCCGAGCCGATCCGCGGCCGTGCGGTTCTCCAGCATAAGACCCAGTCCCCCGCCCCGGACCTCGTGCGTCTGGTGGTCGACCGCGTTTATGCCAAGGGACGCCCCTGGGAGTACCAGGGGTACCGGCTGAGGCGCAGCGCCGACGGCTGGAAGATCTACGCGATGGATGCCGTGGAGCCGCACGAGCCTCCGGTGCCGTACGGCACGCCGGCCTTTCCGGGCGCAGAAGAGCGCGAGCCGGCGGCGGGCACCGCGCCCGCGTCGCCGCAGCCGCCGGGCGAGTGATCGCGCCCTTCGTTCGAGCTATCCTCGGGAAAGACTTCCGAAGTCTGGGCGCCGCGCGCTTGCTATAATGCGCGAGCCGCGCCGCGCCATGGGGCGTCGCGCTCAACCACACCACAGAGGGAAGACAGGTGGCCATGGATCCGCATCGAGAGCCCGGGGACCCGCCGAAACTCCTCGCTGCGGCGGGTGCCGTGGCTCCGCCTGGCTCCGGCTACCCGCCGCCACGACGGGGCCGCGGCCTGCTCGGCACTCTCGCAGTTTTCCTCGGCGTGCTCGCGGGGCTCGCCCTCGTCGTCGTGCTCGGCTGCGTCGGCCTCTTCGGGGTGCTCGGCTATTCGGGCGACAGCTCGCTCCAGGTCGTGCACCACAGCGGCAACAAGAGCGCGCCGGACAAGATCGCAATCATCAGCGTCGACGGGGCGATCTACGACGCCGAGTATCGCTTCGTCGAGAAGCAGTTCAAGGCGGCGCGCGAGGATCGCGCGGTGAAGGGCGTGGTGCTCAGCGTGGACTCGCCCGGCGGCACCATCAGCGCGAGCGCTTCGATCCACCGCCTGGTCAAGAAGTACCGTGAGGAGCAGGCAAAGCCGGTGATCGTCTCGATGCAATCGCTTGCCGCGTCGGGCGGCTATTACATCTCCGCTCCCGCCCACCGCATCTTTGCCCAGCCGACGACCATGACCGGGTCGATCGGCGTGATCGCCATATTCCCGAACCTGCACGGCCTGATGGACAAGCTCGGCGTGCAGGTCGAGGTGATCAAGACTGGGCCCCTCAAAGACGCCGGCTCCATGTTGCGCGACATGAAACCCGAAGAGAAGGAGCGCTGGCAGGAAATCATCAACGACGGCTTCGAGCAGTTTCTTGGCGTCGTGATCGACGGGCGCAAGGATGTGGGCCTCGACCGAGAGAAGGTGCTGGCGCTGGCCAACGGCGGCGTGTACACCGCGAACGAAGCAGTGAAGAACGGCCTGGTAGACGAGCTCGGCTACCTGGACGACGCCATCGCCTACGCCGAGCGCTCGGCGGGAGTGAGCGATGCGAACGTGATCGAGTACAAGCAGCCTTTCAGCTTCTTGCAGCTGCTGCTCGGCCAGGCTTCGTCTTCCGCCCCGCACCGCGGCGACAGCGCCGGCGATCTCGCCGCACTCTTCCAGCTCGGCTCGCCCAAGATCATGTACCTGAGCTACCCGATGCTCGCCCCGCCCGGCAGGAACTAGTACTCGTCGCTCTTCGAATGACCGCTGAGCGGGTGTCATCCTGAACGCAGCGAGGCACGAGCGGAGTGAAGGATCTGGGTTGCAGCTCCCACGGCGTCCGCTTGTTGTCGAGTGGCCCTAAGGGCCCGCGAAAAAATAACTTGACCAATGGACCCACTTGAAAGAGAGAATTCGCCGCGGATGGAGTGTGGACTGTGCTTCACGTCGCCAGTCCCGAACGGCCATGAAGCTCGGCGGATTCTCTCTTTCCAAGCGGGCCCGGCCGCGTGAGCCGGCCGGAAATGGAGCAACTGCGGGCGAGCTCCGTGCACGACGTTCGTTGTTGCTCCGAGCTTTTCTCGCACGTCGTCACGGGCCTTGGATCGCGCAGTCGCTCCATTCGTAGGTCCATTCGTACAAGTTATTTTTTCGCG
>JBGPMX010000660.1:0-3433 GCA_041487215.1 Planctomycetia bacterium
CAGGCGCGCGAAGAAATCCTTTGTTCGCTGCTCAGCTTGCACATCTGACGCAAGCGCCCCGTCGTGGTCACGGAGATCAAGACCGTGGCGCGCAGCTTCATCGACCAGGCGCTCAGTAAACTCGGCTTCCGAGAGGTTCTGAGTCGCGGCGTCGTACAACGCGAGGGCCAGCTCTTCGAGCCATCGCCTGCCGTCACCGCGTAAGTAGCCGACCAAACCGGACACGTCGTAGGATTCTCCGAGTTCCTTTTCGACTGCTTCAGCGACAAGCGGGATTGCCAGGTCAAACAGCTCATCCCGAGCGGCCAAGAATCGCCGCAGCGTCACGATGTTGGTGATTCTTTCTTCCCAGCAATGCTGAATCAAAAAGCCGTACTCGGTCCGGCGATATGTCCTGACAATCTCACTCGCGCCCGTTTCGGGGAACTTGTCATTCACATAGCGATAGTGTGGCGGGATGTCGTCCGGCGAATTGAACGGTCCCCGGGCAAGGAAGTACGGGTATCCGTCGAGAGGTAACGCGGGCGCCGCGGCCGCTGGCGGGCAGGGCGCGCCGGACACCGATTCCCATTGCTTGGACCAGTCCTCCGTGAGCGCTTCGGAGGGAAGGAAGCTGTCTTTGGGCTGGCAAATCGATCGCTGGCATGACCCGTCGGAAAGAACAGCGGTTTCGACGCGGAATGTCGCGGGAGGGCAGCAACCCGGCAGCGCCAGGAGCCAAAGCATCCAGTATCGACCCCCGTCCGGACGCCGCGAACCGGTATGGCAGTTTCGACTCATCGCCAGGCTCCAAGGACTACCGAAGTGCGTGCCGCTGGCGCAATGTACTGCGCCGACCGTTGCGGACCTTCGAATTGTCCACTTGAAGACGGCTCCCTGAGCAAGTGTGCGGCCTATGGCATCTCGGCTTCATGGCGCGGCAAGCCGGATCGAAATTGGTTGCTTTCGCGACCGTCTGGATGTCTGCACGGCCCGTTGGCCTAAGGCGACGGGTGCCGGTAAACGGCAAGGGGACCGGCTTGTTTCTCGAGCAACCAGCCGCCGCTCGTCGCGCTCCAGCTGGCCGCCCAGCGGGGCGGGTGCGCACGATCGATGACCGCGTAACGAATCCCCTGTCCGGCGGCCCAGGTCTCGAACGATTCGGCGCTCAGACGCACCGGCACTCCCCGACCGCGCTGCGGCATCTTCGTGTACCAGAACGGTGAGAAGTCGGCGTCTTGAGCGATCGCGATCGTCTCGCCCGCGCGAACGTGCTCCCGCAGCCACTCGGCCAGCTCGCGTTCCGCCGCCGGCGGTTCATAAACCGGCATCCACCAGCCTTGCCCGCCACCGGCCTGTGTCGCGTGCAGGCACGCCACGGCGGCCAGCGTCGCCACCACGCCGGCCAGCGCGGCGTGAAGCCGGGGCGACTGCCAGGCCCGGCGCGGCCAGCCACAGCGCGCGGCGGCCAGGCCGGCGAGCTCGAGCGCAGCCAGGCAGTAGAGGATCGGCAGCGACGTGAGCTGGAACCGCGGGTGGCTGGCGTGCGGCGCGTGCAGCGCCAGCGCGGCGACGAACCCGAACACTGTCCAACCCGTGAACCATCGCGCCGCGGGGCTGGGCAAGCGGCGCAGCCCGAGCGCGGCGATCGCGAGCACCAGCCCCCCGCTCGCCAGAGCCGTCGCCGATACGCGTTCGTTCCGTACGCCCAGCGCCGTGAGCAAGAAAGCACTCTCGCGCGCGAGCCCGTTCAGCGCGCGCAGCGCCAGGACTGCCGCTCCGCGCCGGTCCAGAAACGTCCAGAGCGTGTGGCTCGGAATGTCCGCTTCGTCCACCAGCGCCACGTCCGACCAGTCGTCCAGCCACATGTAATGCGCGTTCACGTTGTAGAACGGCGACGCATAGAGCTCGACGTTCCGCACGACGAGCGGCGCCACGACGACGATCCACGCGGCGAGCAGCGACCAGGCCGGTGCGTAGCGCACGATGCGATGCCGCTCCGTGGCGAGCACAGCCACCCCGTAGGCCAGGACGGCGATGAGCGCAGTCGCCTTCGTCCAGTAGGCAAGCCCGAGCAGGATGCCGGCGAACGCGTGGCGCGCGGTCGAACGACCGGCGTGGGCCAGCACGAGCCACGCGAGCGTCAACCACAGGAACAGCAGCATCTCGACGCCGACCGTCGCCATGTGCGTGAGCCATAGGTCGTTGTGCGCGAGCAAGAGCGCGACGCACACGGTGCCCGGCGGCCCCGCCGAACGGAGCGCGATGCCAAGGATCACGGCGGTCGTGGCCAGGCCAATCCACCAGCTGACGAGCTTCGCGCGCGGGTAGAAGGAAGGATCTCGTTCCGCCCACGTGCCGAGCGTGAGCAGGTAGAGCGGCTGGCGGTTCGCCTCGCGATATTCGCCGCGCAGGCAGTTCGGAAGGAACGCCGCCCAGCCGCCCGATTCGGCGACGTCGTTGGCCAACTCCAGGTAGGCGAGTTCATCGAGTTCGGGGCGCACCCGCTCCCGGTAAACTGCGGCACTCTTGAGCGCGACCAGCGCGAGGCAAGCAGCTGCGATGAGCGCGTACGCGACCGCGTTCCAACGCGGGGATGCCGGGACCGCCGGCTGGTCTGCTCGGAGGCTTGAAATCGCGGGTGACATGATCAATCGCCGTCCGCGCATGGTCGGCGCGGATGTGTCTTTCCCTGGCCCGGGCGATCACACCGAAATAAGGAAGACGCCAAGCGTTCAAGCTTCGTTCTCACGCGGCAGGTAGCAACCCGCTGCGGGCACTGCAGCGGCTCGGGCGCGTGTTCTTTCATGTGCCGCTCTGCCATTTTGCCAGTTTCAGCATTCTATCCGCGACCCGCGCGTCAAGCGTCTGGCTGGGAAGACAGCATTTTTTCGGCTTTTTTTTGCGAATTCCGCGGAGACTCCGTTGACTTGACCGCCATTTCTTACTTATCTTCTGGCCGCTGTAGAGAAACGAACCGTTCCCATTGTTCGCTTCGCAAGGAGAACACGGTGGCCAAGCAGACCAGCACCAAAGGGAAGAAGCCGGCGTCGAAATCCGAGATCATCAGCGCGCTGGCCGAAGAGACCGGCCTGAGCCGCAAGCAGGTGAACTCGTTCTTCGAGGCGCTGGCGCAGCAGATCGGCGGCGGGCTGGGGAACAAGAAGGGCCCCGGTATCTTTGTCATCCCGGGCCTCGTCAAACTCAAGGTCGTTCGGAAGCCGGCACAACCCGAGCGCGAGGGGATCAATCCGTTCACCGGCGAGAAACAGACCTTCAAGGCCAAGCCGGCGCGCAACGTCGTCAAGGCGCTGCCGCTCAAGAAGCTGAAGGACATGGTTTCTTAGGGCGCGGCACAGAAAAAAGAACGAGGCGAGCCCGAGCGGTGCAAGCCGTGTACGCGCTAGCCATCAGGTGACACCTGTCGCCCGGTCCCCTCGCCCCCGCGCCCACG
>JBGPMX010000661.1:0-3428 GCA_041487215.1 Planctomycetia bacterium
CACGCGCAAGAACCTGCTCGAATACGACGAGGTCATGGACGAGCAGCGCAAGCGCATCTACTCCTTCCGGCACAACATCCTCCGCGGCGCCCGCTGCAAAGAGATCGTGCTCGGCATGATCGACAATCAGATCCATGCGGCGGTCCAGCGATTCACCGACGCTAACTACGGTGTCGAGAGCTTCGCGCAGTGGGTGTCCCAGCGGCTCGGCGCCGAACTCGAGGCGGGCGACTTTCGTGGCAGCAACTTCGACGAGGCCGCACGCGTCGCACGCGACACCGCGCTCGAACAGGCCGAATCGCTCATCAGCGAATCGATCGACGAGAACCTGCCCGACGACGTCGAGGCCACCGAGTGGAACTGGCAGGCGGTGGCGCAGTGGGCCAATACCCGCTGGGGCCTCAAGCTAAAGGACCGCGACCTGAAACGGATCGGCCGCGACGGACTTCACGACCACCTGGTCGGGCTGGCGCGCGAGGCCATCGACAAGGTGGACCTCGACGCCGCCCGCGCCTTCCTGGCCGACGAATGGCCGTACCGCCAGATCGCCGGCTGGGCCCAGCTGAAATTCGGCACCCCGGTCGATCCCGAGGCCCTGGCCGGGCGCTCCGCCGAAGAGCTTGAGGAAGTCCTCCGCCAGCGCGCGCGCGCGATGTACACGCAGAAGGAAGTCGAGTTTCCGGTGCGCGTCGGCCTGGCCCGTTTCATGGCCGAGCACGCCGGCGCCGCCGCCGCACGCTACGACCGCGAAGGGCTGGTGCGCTGGGCCAACCAGCGGCTCGACGCGGCCCTGGACATCGAGGAGGTCCGATCCAAGTTCCGCGCGGACATGTACCAGATCCTCATGGACCTGAGCCGCAGCTACTTCCCCAACGATCAGATCGCCGAGGAACTCGAGCAGCACCTGGACGCCGCCTACGGGCTCCCTGGCCATGACCGGAACGGGGCCGGCCCGGACCGTGGTGCCGTCGACAAGCTGGCCGAGTGGTGCCTGGAGCGGCTGGGTAGCACGGTGCCGGGCGACGAACTGGCCGCGGTGACCCGCGACGAGGCGCGGAAGCGGCTGCTCCACGCCGTCGACGACCACTTCCGCCCCGAGATGCGTGAGATGGAGCGGATCTTGGTGCTGCAGATCCTCGACGGATCCTGGAAGGATCACCTCTACTCGATGGACCACCTGCGCAGCTCGATCGGCCTGCGCGGCTACGCCCAGATCGACCCCAAGGTCGAGTACAAGCGCGAGGGGATGAAGATCTTCGAGGAGATGTGGCAGGGGGTTGCGGACAAGGTCACTGACCTGGTGTTCCGCATGGAGCAGAGCGACGTCGGGTTCCTCGGCTCGCTCTGGCAGGCCGACCGCATGCAGACGCAGCACGCGGACGCGACCGGCAGCGGCATCCAGGCTCAACAGCAGGCGGCCATCGACGCGTCGAAGCAGACCGGCGATCACAAGGCCGAGCCGATCCGCAACCGCGGCCAGAAGGTGGGCCGCAACGACCCCTGCCCGTGCGGCAGCGGCCGCAAGTACAAGCAGTGCTGCCTGCGCAACGCGGGGTGATGTATAGTCAATATATATACAAGAGGAACGCGGGCATGCGGACGAGAATTCAAAGGTGGAGGATGTGCTCGCCAAGTTAGCAACGTTGCTCGCCTAACTGGTTTCGCCGGCTGCCGGCCCGAGTGTAACGGCGGCCGCAAGAACAAACCCGAATCGGGAACGGATTCCGATGCCCCCCTTTCTTCTCGACCTCGCCTACCTCGTCCTGCTCCTAGCGGCCGCGCCGTTCCTGATCTACAAGGCGGCGCGGTCCGGCAAATACCGCACGGGGCTCGGCCAGAAGCTCTTCGGCCTCGTCCCCGCGCGCTCATCCCGCCGGCCGTGCGTCTGGTTTCACGCGGTAAGCGTGGGTGAAGTCCTGCTGCTCGAGCCCATCGTGGCGCGGCTCCGCGCGCGGCGCGCGGACGCGGAGATCGTCCTCTCGACGACGACCAACAGCGGGATGGAAGTAGCGCGGGGCAAGTTCAAGGGACTCACGCTCTTCTATTTCCCACTCGACTTCAGCTGGTCCGTCCGCACGGCGGTCGCGCGAGTCCGACCCGACCTGGTCGTGCTGGCCGAGCTCGAACTCTGGCCCAACTTCATCCGCGCGGCGCGACGCTCGGGCGCGCGCGTCGCGGTCGTGAACGGACGCATGAGCCCGCATAGTTTTGCGGGTTATCACCGGCTCGGGCTCGTCATGCGCCGCGTGTTCCGGTGGATCGACGTCCTCGCCGTCCAGACCGACGCGTATGCCGAGCGGTTCGTACGGATTGGCGCGCCCCGCGACCGCGTGGTCGTCACCGGTTCGGTGAAGTACGACGGGATCGAGACCGAGCGAGCGAACCCACGCACGCGTGCGCTTGCCGCGCTGTTCGCGCTCGAACCCGACCAGGTCGTCTGGGTCGCGGGAAGCACCAGCGAGCCCGAAGAAGAGATCGTGCTCGACGCCTACCGGCGGCTGCTGCCGAGCCACCCGCGTCTGCGCCTCGTCCTGGTGCCGCGTCACAAGGAGAGGTTCGCGGCGGTGGCCCGGCTGATCACCGAGCGGCATTTCGCTCTGGTGCGGCGCAGCGAGCTGCCGCGCCGCCCGGCGCCGGGCGCTGCGCGGGCCGAGCTCGATCTGCCCGTCATCCTGGTCGACACGCTGGGGGAGCTCTCGGCGGTCTGGGGTCTTGCGGACATCGCGTTTGTGGGGGGGAGCTTCGCCCCGCGGGGCGGTCAGAATATGATCGAGCCGGCCGGCTACGGCGCGGCCGTGCTGTTCGGGCCCGGCGTCTGGAACTTCCAGGACACCGTGGACCAGCTGCGCGCGCGGGGCGGCGCCGTCCAGCTCGCCACGCCGCCCGAGCTGCTCGGCCGCATGCAGGAACTGTTGAGCGACCGCGAACAGCGAACCCGCCTCGGTGCGGCCGCACGCGGTTTTGTTCGCGAACAGCATGGCGCCGCCGCGAAGACCGTCGAGTTGCTCGAGCAGCGGATGCCCGCTCGGCCCGAGCACAGTCTTGCATCCCACGCGGCGTGAGTCGTGAGCACGCCCTTCGAAGACTCAGGGACGTGCCACCCCGGAGGGTCCGTTCTCAGGCTGTATCACCGCCGGCTCGTGGTTCAGTTTGAAGCACGAACCCCCTTGTGCCCCCCTTAGGGCGTGTAGCTGGGTCTCTCCGAGATCCCGAGCGGGTTTCGGAGAAACCCGACTACACCGAAGCGGGGGATCCAGCCAAAAGGAGCCACTACGCCCCACCGCCGGCGCCGTTGCGGCGCGCCGCGCGGACCCCTATAATGCCTGCCCGAGTTCTTGCCGCACCTGCGCACCCATGTGCCTATCTTTTGCCGAGGAGGCCATTCCCGTGTCTCGAGGCCGTTCCCTCTTCACCAGCGAGTCCGTGAC
>JBGPMX010000662.1:0-3412 GCA_041487215.1 Planctomycetia bacterium
AGATCGATCCTTCGTGCCCGGCCGAGCTGCGGCAGGCGGCACGGCGCGTCTGGGAGGAGTGCCTGACCCAGGGACGCCAGCACGGTTACCGCAACGCGCAGGCCACCGTGCTCGCGCCCACCGGCACGATCAGCTTTCTGATGGACTGCGACACGACCGGCGTGGAGCCGGATATCGCGCTGGTCAAGTACAAGCAGCTGGCCGGCGGCGGCATGCTCAAGATCGCCAACCGCACCGTGCCGCAGGCACTCGATCGTCTCGGCTACGACCCGCCGACCATCGAGGGGATCCTGTCCTACATCGAGAAGCACGACACGATCGAAGGAGCGCCGGGGATGCGCGACGAGCACCTCGCGGTGTTCGACTGCGCGTTCAAGCCGCCCGGCGGCAGCCGTGCCATCCATTACATGGCGCACCTCAAGATGATGGCCGCCGCGCAGCCGTTCATCTCCGGGGCCATCTCCAAGACCGTGAACATGCCGCGCGATTCCTCGGTCGCCGACATCACCGAGACCTACCTGGCGGGCTGGAAGCTCGGGCTCAAGGCGGTCGCCATCTACCGCGACGGCTCCAAGGAGAGCCAGCCGGTGAGCACCGAGAGCGAATCGGCCAAGGAGTCGAAGCGGAAGGCGGAACAGGCAGCACGCGCGCAGCCGGGGACGGGGGCCGCCACGCAGGGGGAGGCCGGCAGATCCGAACCCGCAGGGGATCGCGCGGGCGAGTCCGCCGGCAAGCGGCCGCTGGTGCAGGGCGAGCTGATTCCGAGCGGGCCGCGCCGCGAGCGGCTGCCCGAGACGCGCAAGTCGCTCACGCACAAGTTCTCGATCGGCGGGCACGAGGGCTACATCATCGTCGGCTTCTACGACGACGGCCGGCCCGGCGAGCTGTTCATCAACGTGGCCAAGGAGGGGAGCACCATCGGCGGGCTCATGGACACCATCGGCGTCCTGACCAGCCTCGCCCTCCAGTTCGGCGTTCCGCTCGACGCCCTGGTGCGCAAGTTCGAGCACGCGCGGTTCGAGCCGAGCGGGTTCACGCGCAACCCCGACATCCCGATGGCCAAGTCGATCGTCGATTACATCTTCCGCTGGATAGGCATGAACTTCCTGCCGGGCTACCGCGCGGCCAACGCGCCGCAGCGTCCCGCGGAAGACGGGGCGGCCCAGCTCTCCACGGCGTCGAACACGGAGCGCACGGCCGCCGCGGCTGTGGCGGCGCTCGCCGGTTCGCCCGGCGAACGGGCGCCCGCGGCCGTCTCGCGCGAGCAGATGGACGCCTGGCTGGCGGAGATGCAGAGCGACGCCCCGGCGTGCGACGAGTGCGGAGCGATCACCGTGCGGAACGGCACCTGCTTCAAGTGCCTCAACTGCGGCAACTCGATGGGCTGCTCCTGATGGGCAAGTCGCCCGCCGTCCGGCCCCGTCCCCGGGGCCGGACGGCCCACTCGGATTCTTATCCTGGGCCGCTTGGTCGCGATCGACCCTCCCGCCCCTTGCTAAGGGGCGGACAGGGGGGGCGTTCCTCAAACTGACCCAGTACCCGATGGTCTCTTGCGTGGAATTGGCAGGCCCCATTCTTCTTGCTCGGCGCTCTCTGCGTCTCTGCGGTGGTCTCTTGCTGGGGCGGTGTCCCCGCGGTGGCACAGTTGCGGCCTCGAACCCGTTGCAACTTGCACGGTGGGCACTACAGTTACACGGTGCTCTCTGCCCGACCGATTCTCTTGTTCCTCTGGCCGGTGGTCCTGGTTGCGCTGGCTGCGCTGGTGTGGTGGGACGCGCGTCGTAGCGGCCAGCGGCTGCTGATCTACCTGGCCTTTCGCGCGCTGTGGCTGTTCGTCAAGCTGTGGCACGGCGTGCGGCCGCGCGGCCCGGAACCGTTGCCGCGCACGGGATCGGCCATCGTGATCTCGAACCACACCTCGCCCGCCGACCCGATCGTCCTGCAGGCCTGCACGCGCCGGCTCATCTCGTTCCTGATGGCGCGCGAGTACTTCGGCATCCGCTGGCTACGGCCGCTCGTCGAGCTGAACCAGACGATACCGGTCAACCGAACCGGCCGCGACACGGCGGCGACACGGGCCGCCCTGCGCGCGGTCCGCGACGGCCGTGTCGTGGGAGTCTTCCCGGAAGGGGGCATCCACCTGGACCCGAAGACGCTCGGCGAGCCGAAGCCGGGGGCCGCGCTGCTGGCACTCATGACCCGCGCACCGGTCATCCCCGCGTACATCGAGCGGCGTCACCACACCAACCGGCTCTGGGACGGGCTGCTCCAGCCGGCGCACGCGTCAGTTGTCTGGGGCAGGCCGATTGACCTCGCCCCCTACTACGAGCGCGGCCACGGCCGCGAGGTGCTCGACGAGGTCAGCCAGCGGATGATGCAGGCGATCGCGGCGCTCAAGGAAAAGTCGAGATGTTGCTGAAGCAGAGTCGTCTCTGGTCCGGCTCTCGACCCTGGACCCTTCTGGCTCTCTGCCCTCCGCCCTCTGCTCGGGCCCTGGACTCTCGACTCTGGACTCTCGACTCTTCCGCTACACGTCGAGCACGAGCACGCTGGGCCGCTCGATCTCCAGCCCCTTGACGCTGACCAGGACCGTCGGCCACTGCTCGGGCCGGGTGAGGTAATCGAACCCCTGATCACCGATGAGCATCGTGTCACCGGTCCGGGCGCCGGCGACGGACGGCGTCCAGGCGACGGCCATGCCGGCCCGGAACCGGAACGGGCTGTCGGGCAGGATCGGGACTTCGCAGGGGCTGTAGGCGGTCACGCCGCCTTGCGGCATCAGGATCCATTCGTACGGCCACCCCGTCTTCTCGTAGATTCGCTGCGCGCGGCGGAGCACGTCGCCACCGATCTCGCCCGGTCGCGAGAAGAAGATGTACGTGGCGTCGATCATGCCGCAGACGTGGTGGCGGTCCAGGAACTCTTGGTCGGCGGTCCCGAAGCAAACCGTGCGCGTGAGGGATGCACACAGGCCGTACGCGTGGGCGGCCAGGCTGATGGTCAGCCGCCGCCCGATCGGCTCGTCTTTGGGAATGGCCAGGCGGAACTGGCTCATACGATCCCCGCCCGCCACGTGCATGGACACCGGACGGATGCCGTGCCGCAGCAGCCGGTGCGCCAGCTCGCCCGCCACCTCCTGCTCGCTCTCGCCGGGCCGAGCGCTGCGGCAGGCGGCTTCCACCGCGTGCGAGACGGCGCAGCCCAGCAGCCGGTAGCGCTGCCGCTCGAGCTCGGTAAGGTTGATGCGCAGGCGGCGCAGCTTGTCCAACTCGTTGGTCGTACCGCACGCGCCGCTGTCCGATGCGACCTTGCGGCCGCGCGTGATGTCCTCAAGGAGCCGCTCGGCCGGGTCGTACCAGCGTGACTCCTTGAGCTGGAAGCCGAGCCCCGCCACCTCCTCCTCGAACGTCCG